>CALVVD010000128.1 GCA_944363745.1 uncultured Bacilli bacterium
GAGCGGCAAGGATAAGAACGTCATGGTCTACGATCTGGGCGGCGGCACCTTTGATGTCACCATCGCCCACGTCAGCGGCACCCGCATCGACGTGCTTGCCACCAACGGCAATCACCAGTTGGGCGGCAAGGATTGGGATGAAGTGCTGTTCAACGATGTGCAGGATCGCTTTTATTCCGAACACGGCGTCATGATCGGCGACTTCCCCGAAGACGTCAAGGAACTGCAGGTCAAGTGCGAGGAGGCGAAAAAACGTCTCTCCGCCGTCTCGTCCACCCTCATTTCCATTCAGTGCGACGGGCTTCTCGGCAAGTATACCGTCACGCGGCAGGAATTCGACGAGAAGACGGAGAATCTGCTCTACGAGACGGTGCTGCTCATCCGCAGCTGTTTTGAAGAGATCGCCGAAAAGACCAAGCGCCCCTTCGGGTGGGAGAACATCGACGAAGTGGTGCTCGTCGGCGGATCCACGCGCATGCCGCAGGTGCGCGACATGATCGTGCGCGAGTACGGCAGACCCCCGATCACCAAGGACATCAATGTCGATACCATTGTGGCGACGGGCGCCGCCATGCAGGCGGAACTGTGCGTGAGCAGCGCGATCACTCTGACGGTGGCGGGGAATAAACCCGCCGCGCCGGGCGCCACTGCGCCCGCCGCGCCCATGACGCTCACCATCCGCAATCAGGATATCCAGGACATCACGGCGCACAGCCTCGGCATGCTGGCGCTTGCAAGCGACCAGAAGACGTATATCAACAGCATCATCATTCCCAAAAACAGCCGCGTCAACGAAAAATTCGGCAGAGAATACACCTTTTCAGGGGAGAAACTGCAGGTCTACGTCCTTCAGGGGGAATCGCGCGATCCGTATGAAAGCGACATCGTGGGCGCCTATTCCGTGACGGGTGTCCCGGAAAACAGCAAACTGCGCGTCGATTTTCTCTATAATTCCAACGGCGTGGTGGAGGTCAATGCCTCTCTTACAGACGGCCGCGCATTGCCTGTCACCCGCGAGACGACGAATGAGACGGTGGCCGAACTCATCGAACGGCTGGAGCGCGAACGCCGCGAGGCCGAGGAAGAGGCGCGCCGCAGGAGCAGGATCGAAATCATGCTCATGATCGACGTTTCGGGCAGTATGGACGGCAGTCCCGTCCGCGAGGCGCGCCGCGCCGCCAAGGGTTTTGTCTCCGAATTCGATCTGAAGCACGTCTACATCTCCGTCATCAGTTTTGCTGACCGCGTTGGCAGCCACTGCCGTTGGGAGAACAATGCTTCCAGTCTCAACCGGGCGATCGACTCGGTCGCGGTGGACGGCAAATACGGCTACGGTACGACGGGACCCATCGGCGCGGAGCGCGGCAACTTCACGCATGACGGCGCCCGCATCATGGTCATTCTGACGGACGGCTATTGGGCAAATCAGAATTCCGAGGAGAAGGAGGCAGACCGCGCCAAGCGGGACGGGATCATCATCTATGCCATCGGCATCGGCGATGCGGACGAAAGTTTCCTGCGCCGTATCTCGAGCGGAAAGGGCAGGAAAGTTTATCTGAGTCAGCTCACGCAGACCTTCAATGAAGTCGCCTCCTCCATTGCAACGGAGGTCGCGGCCGGCACCCTCAAATAAGTCTTAAAAGAGACTTGTCACAAATTTTTACATACGGATAGATAAATTATGGCACAGGTACAGACACAGCGCACGCCCGAAGAACTCGGGAATCCCGAATATAATTACTTCATCGCTTTCAAGATCGAGCCGAAAGAGACGGATAAGGGCAAGATCGAAACGCGCATCAAGACTGCACTCAGTTCCACGAGCGGCACCATCGTCGGCAGGCGGCTCAACGAGCTGAAGAACGACGTTCTTGAAGTGATGTGCAACGATGCCGTGTTCAATCCCGCGAGCGGTACCTATGCCGCAGGGCAGGGCGGCCGCGCCAAGGAAGCCGCCGCCGCAAAGGCATTCAAGCTCAAGGAAGCGGTCGGCATTGTCGAGATCCTGTGCCAGACGCGCAAGACGCTTTTGAAGAGCGAACTTATCGACATTCTCAACGTCGCCAACAAGCCCGTTACCTACTTTACGGAGGACGAGTTCTTCGGCGCGCTCAGCTATCTTGAAAAGATGGGCGTGAAGATCATCGACAATACCGATGTCTCCATTCCTTTCTCCGAGTATCAGCAGGCCGAAAAACGGCTTGAGCCTCTCAACAAAAAGGATCTCTATGACTTTCTTGGCCTGCCTCCGAACGCTTCCTCCGCCGAGATCCAGAAGGCATCGGACGAGCAGTACCGCGAGAGCAACAAGTCGAGCGACCTCAAAAAGAAACAGTCGGTCAGCAATCTCTGCTCCACTGTCAAAAAGTTGCTTCTGTCCGGGCAGGCCGCGCGCGATTCCTACGATAAGTACCTCGTCCTGCGCGACAAGGTGTGGGCGGATTTTGAAAAGCGGAAGAGCTTCTCCATCAAGGAAATGTCGATGGAGGAGTATGCAGACTATACGCAGAAGGTCATCGACCTTCTGAAGATCTCCGCGGCAGAGGCGGAGAAAATGCTCGCCGTCGGCTGCAAATTTTTCCAGTTCAACATCGTCGGCAAGTCGGACGGAAGCAACTTTAAAGTCTGTCCCTATCCCGACTGCGGCAAGCTGTACATCAAGGGCGCCAAGAGCTGTCCGCACTGCGGAAAGCCCCTGGAGATCCTGTGCTGGAATTGCCGACAGGTCATGCGCTTTACCAAAGAGGACAAGGGCTGTCCCGCCTGCGGTGCGACCGTCCACGCGCACGATCTGTTCCGTCAGAAGTGTTCCGCCCTCGACGGGCTGCTCGCAAAGCCCGTAACAGATATTGCGGCGCTGCAGACGGCGTTCCTCGATGTCAAAAACGTCGTGCCCAACTATGCCGCCCGCGCGGACTCCGCCGTCGCCAAAAAGGTAAGCGAGTACGAGGGCGTCATCGCGGCACGCATCAAACGGGAGGAGACGACGGGGGCGAAGTACCGCGAAGAGGTCGTCGCCATCAACGAGCTTGTCGCACAAAAGCGTTATCAGAGTGCGCTCGCTCTTGCGCGGGGGCTTGCTGTAAAATACCCCGGGTACGATCCCGAAAACACCAGAAAGCTCACCGACGGCTGTACGGCCGTCATGAATTCCGCGCAGCAGCAGGTGGAGCTCGCCAAACAGTACATGGCACAGCGCAACGAGGGCATGGCGGTCGCCGCGGCAGTCAGGGCGGTCAAGCTTTGCGACGATCACACCGAGGCACGGCAGATCCTGCAAAAGTTCCCTCCCAAGCCCGTTACGGGGCTGCGCGCCGGACTGGACGGCGGTAAGATACGCCTTGAATGGAGCGATGTCAAGCAGGATTACGTCACCTATACGGTCATCAAAAAGGTGGGCGTTGCGCCCACGTCTGCGGAGGACGGCGCCCTCGTCGAGGACGGACTTTCCATCCGCTTCTATGAGGATCTGAACATCGTCTCTGCAACGCCCTACTTCTATGCGGTGTATGCCGAACGGTACGGCGTGCGTTCCGCGATCACGGCAACGCAGACTGCGGTCATGGGCTATGCAGATGTTACCAACGTGCGGCAGGAAGTGGTGGACGGCGGGGTGAAAGTCACCTGGGATACTCCGCAGAACGTCAGATCGGTGGAGGTATGGAAGAACAGCGGCGCGGTCGCGCCCACGAGCCCGGGCGAGGGCAAGCGCGTCTCCGTGTCCGAGAACGGATTCACCGATGCGGGCTGCGACGGCGAGAGCGCCTATCTCATCGTCTGCAATTATGACGTCAAGGGCAAGTCCGTCCCTTCGCACGGCGTGCGTGCCGTGTTCAAACCCTTTGAAAAGACGGAGCCGCTGCGCGGCGTCCGCATCGAGCCGCTCGGAGGCGGACGCTACGCCTTCTCCTGCGATGCGGGCTATGCAGGCAAGGTGCGGCTGTATTCCGCCGCGACCAAGCTGTCCATTCCCACGGACACCACGCTGCGCTATCTCGACTTCAATTCCATCTGCAAGGGGCTCTCGCCCGTTGCGGCCTCGCCCAATTCCGAAGGTCGCCTCGTATTCAGCCTTCCTGCGGGCAGGATCTATCAGGTGTACGCGATCGTCAGCACGGAACAGCTGTTTATCGTCTCGCCGCCCGTGCTCATCAATGCGATGGATGGGCTGGCGCGCTGTGCCCACACCTTTGCCGACGGCACGGTGACGGTGACGGGGCAGCTGCATCCCAAGGCGGCGGCGCTCATCGTCCGGGTCGGGCAGAAGGACTACATCGATACGCCGGAGACGGGAGGGGAAAAGTTTACTTTTACTGCTGAAGAATTTTCGCGCAAGGGCAAACTTGAACTCAAGTTAAAGACGGATACCGTCAACTATATCACTGTGTTCGTCGAATTCCGTGAGGACGGCGTCACATCTTATGCACAGCCCGTGCGCCTGACTCCGCCCATTGACTACCGCGAGACGGTGCCCGTTCTCTATGCGATGGAGTATGCGCCCACGCCCTCCAAGCCCTTCAAAGTGACGCTTTCCTTTGAATCGGACAAGGAGGTCGCCCTTCCGAACATGGTGCTCATGCAGGGACGTCCGCGGCCGCTCAACAAGAACGCGGGCGAATTGTGCGAACGCGTCGAGGGCGTTGCACTCAAAAAGGGATTGTTTTCCAAAAAATATACCGCCAGGCGGGTCATTACGGCAAAACCCGTGGCGGCGAACACAAAATTTGCGCTCTTTCTGGATGAAGAAGTCGGTTTCATTCAGCTCAAAGAAGTCAGAAAACTCTGAAAGGGAGGATGTGATGAAATATTACGAAAAGACGCCCTATACGACGAAGGATTACACCGAATATGCAAAGAGGCCCGTCTACGATTACGGGACGGGCGAATCGCATGAGACACAGCTGCGTCTTGCCACAAACGATATGTACTATATCTATGCGGATCATTTCCGCGACCCGCGTCCCGGGCACGAAGGGGAGCGCATCTATCCCGACAGGGCATATATTGCGGGGAGCGACCGCGAAGGGTATACGCTGTACGGCATGGATTTCACGGACAGGAACGGGAAATACTGCTGCACCTATATTGGGTCTTACGACAAGATCATCGAGGACAACGAGCACGATACCGGACGTTCGCGCGGGAAGGATCTGGATGAGTACGGCGTGCCCAGAACGCCTTCCGGCGGACAGGAAAGAAACGGCAACGACCGGAACGGCGGGATCACGAGATGATGGCGCAGACGAGCGTGCGCGTGTGCGAGGGGCAGGAGCTGCAGATGAAGGTCCCCGCCGCCGCGAAGGCGATGCAGTCCGCCACGCCGCAGTGTCCGCGCCCCATCAACATCGTCTTTAACGGAAAGAACGGCGAGGGCGTGCCCGATCGGTTCGTCCTTACCGAAAAGCTGTTGAGCCAGCACCTCATGCTCATCGGCGGCATCGGCTCCGGCAAGACGAACACGTTCAATCAGATCTTGCAGAATATCGTTCCGCAGCTCTCCGCGCGCGATGTCATGATCATCTTCGATACCAAGGGGGATTTCTACAAGGAATTCTATCGCCCCGGAGACATCGTCATCGGCAACGATGCCACGGCGTGCGGCCCGAACGGACCCGACTATTGGAACATCGTCAATGAGCTGGACAGGACGAACGGCCTCAAAGAGGACGTCATCGAGATCTCCAACGCGCTTTTTGCGGAGAAGATCAGAACGTCGGGCAGCAATTCCTTTTTCCCGCAGGCGGCAAAGGACATCATGTCCGCCGTCTTATATCACTTTGCCATCGCCAAGGGGAATATGGCGGTCAAGAGCGATAACTTCACTCTTTCGGAGGCGATGAAGAAGGAGGGGGTGGATTGGTACAGGAGCATTCTCGGCCTTTATCCCAACTTCTCCGCGATGAAGAGTTATATCCCGCAGGATGCGCCCGGACAGGCGCTCGGCGTGCTCGCCGAATTGCAGCAGGTCGTGCGCTCGGTGTTTGTGGGGACCTTCGCCAAGCGCGGTACGCTCTCGGTGCGCAATCTCGTGCGCGCAAAGGGCGGGAAAAAGATCTTCATTGAGTACGATATCGGCATCGGCGGCATGCTCACGCCCGTCTACAGTCTGCTCTTCGACCTCGCCATCAAGGAGGCGCTCTGCCGTGCCAAGAGCGACGGAAACGTCTTTTTCGTATGCGATGAGTTCAAGCTGCTGCCAAACCTCAAGCACATCGACGACGCCGTCAACTTCGGGCGCAGCCTGGGCATCAAATTCATGATCGGCATTCAGAACGTCGATCAGATCATCGAAATTTACGGCGAAAACATGGCCAAGAATATCTTTTCCGGATTTCTCAACCAGTTCGCCTTCAAAGTGAGCGACCATTCGTCGCGCGAATACATCAAGGAACGCTCCGGGGAGAACAGGAAATGTACGGTGTATAAATCGACTTCCGTACAGGAGACCATCTCCGCGGCGCACGTCGTGGAGGACTGGGACATCGCCGGCCTCCGCCTCGGCGAGGCGATCGTCTCCCTCAATTCCTGCGAACCATTCAAGTTCGGATTCAGCGAATTTGTCGGAAAAAGGTAACGTCAATGGGTTTATTCAGTTTTTTGAAAAATGCGACGCACAGCAACCGCAAGATCTATCTCGATGCTTCGCTGGGCAACACGCTCATCGCGGGCAGTTCACGCAGCGGCGCGGAAGCGGTCATCCGCAGTTATGCGATCGACTCCGCCAACAAGGGCTACGGCGTGGTCATTTTCCGCGATCAGAAGACGGGCGTCTCGGCCTATCCCTCCAT
>CALVVD010000129.1 GCA_944363745.1 uncultured Bacilli bacterium
GGAGGACTGCATAGCCGATTTTCCGCCGCCAACGGTCTATAAGAAACAGCGCAAGAAGCACCCAGCACCATACAGGAATGAACGTGAACGGCGTCCAGAGGTCAAAAAAGAGCTTATACACCTGCCTGTAAATGTTGTCGAAATCAAAGCTCACGACAAAATACAGATAAAAAGCGATGAGCTCCAAAAAAATGGTAAAGGCATTGAAGTAGAACAGCCACATGCAGAGCCAAATTATCCAATATACGCCGTGGGTACGCACAAAGCCGACAAAAGCGATAATCCAATGTTTGGCGGAACGATAAGTTATAGTTGAAATGCGCTTAAAAATGCGCAGCGGCTTCGTGTCTTTTCCCCAATCATTATTTCTCGCCTTTGCGAATTTGCGCAGCACAAGAAAGGCTATCAGCAAAACAGGAAATGCACATAATATGAACATACAAATGTAATACAACACATTGCCAAGGAAGGACAAATAACCAACAAAATTCTCCATCGTTGCCCAACATTGCCAATACGCCATCCAATGCTGCGCAAACCCTTCAAACGTATCGGGAATGGGAATTTCGGGGGCTTGCGCTCCGCCCATGAAGTCAAAGAAAGGAATCTTCGGATAATCGTTGACCGTAGGTGTGATTTCATGCGGAATTTGAAACAACTCGCAGAAATAGAAAGCGACAGACAAAATAAGATCACGTACACTTTCTATCACACGACCGACGCTGTCAAAAAATCGGAATATGCCGATGGCGAGAAACCCGAGCGTAATAACAATGCAAATAATATGCCGATAGTCAAACCGTCTTTTTTCCATTGCCGTCTTTTTCCTTGCGCCAACCCGCCATATATACTTCACGGGCGATAGACATACTCATGCTTTTCGGGAAACCCCAATTTGCACGGAGCACGACCGCCAATTCCGATATATCCCGTTCTTGTTCCTGCACATACCGTTCAAATTTATTCCATAATTCCGTGTCTTTTTCCGTCATACTTGAAACCCCGTATAAACAAAATACCCGATCAATGCCAAAACTACGACCAACAACAATACCTTCAAAATCCGCTTCAAAGTTTTCATTCATTTAACCGTCTTTTTACCAAAATGTTCTTATAACATTATCATAAACTTTTTCACGTTCAGCACGAGTAAATACGCGCCCGTTTTTTTCTTGTTGAAGAATACAAGCACCATGATAAAGCTGCTTATGTTCTTCACCGCGCTTTATAGCGCGATTTTGTAAAGCCTTATGTGCAGCGTTACTTGCTTGAAGCCGACGTTGTTGTTTTGTTTTTTTCATAACTTACCTACCTTTTTATTTACTTTTGAAAGTACACTTTCAATTTTTCTTTTGCCGTCAAAATTGTTTGACTTTTCCAATTATACGCCGTATAATAGCAATCGAAAGTAGTTAGCTCGGTGTTAGCCGCAAGGCTTTCGTCCTCGGAGCTCCACGAAAGGCAACATTTATGTTGGTGGCTACTTTCTTTTTTTTGCCCTGCAACTATTTGCGGG
Organism: uncultured Bacilli bacterium; assembly: GCA_944363745.1. Next base: position 1,517 of record CALVVD010000129.1, read on the forward strand.
GCTTTTTGTTTTTCGGCTTGTTGCCCGTTCTCGGTACTTTATAACGCTTGCCGTTCTTAAAAATATCGTCAACTGTCGGTTTATCCTCTTCGGCAAGTTTATATTTACTTGTTCCCACGCCCAAAGCCGACCGCTTACCCTCGTAAACACGGGGAACAACGTGCGAATACTCGCCCTTATTCTCTTCGGTCTTATCGATATTCACTTTCAATTTGCGCGTTTTTACGACATCGTGTTTTTCAATAGGCTTACGCTTATTATCCTTGTCGAAATCGACCTTCTCCGAATGAGTAAAAGTTATGTATTCCACGTCATCTTGTCCTGTTTTCCGAAAATAGGCGGGATGATTTTTATGTGGGTACTTCTTTGTATGCGCCCAACCTGTGGAACGCTTACGGTTGTTTTTCTTTGCCATAATCACCTCATCAATCAAAAACTTCGTCGATGTTGTAACCACACGGGCAATTCTGCTCGCCGTACTCTATCGCCTCGTCAATGTCGTCGAAATAAAATTCGCCGTCATCACACGTCAACACATATCCCATAAAATCACCTCGTAAAAAATTTTGTAATGCCGAACGGAGCTTTTCCGCCCCGCTCGGTATTACTTTATTGCAAAGCCCGTTCAAGGGTTCGCAACATCAAAAATGACATAGATAGGATAATGGAACCCATCAACAACGTCATCAAACGTAAATGTCAAGATAACGCCGATTCCGCTATATTGCGTCTTTTCCACCGACACGGAATCTTCTTCAGGACCGCTGATTGTAATTTCCACGCCGTTGAAATAAAATCCGTTGTCTGCAATCTCCGAAGAATACAGAGAGAAATAAACCGTGACGATATTGAAATCCGTCAATTCCGCATAGAAAGATAATCCATACGGAGCAGACTCTACTGTTTCCCCGTCGGAAACTGTAAAGGAAAACGGCGAAGAATCTCCGATGTCATCTCTATAGTAATCTTCCGAATATTCCGTAAAGGAGATTTTTACCGCACCCCAATCACCGTCATGATTGATGAAATAATCCAACCATGTAGGTGATTCCATGGCACACTTAAGATAGAGGCAGGCAAACGAGAACGGAGACAGTTCAGAAGAAGCCGCCGTAAGGCCGTCGTCCTCCAAAATTCCTGTGATCTGATAGTCTCCCGGAAGCGCGACATAGAGCAGGATCTCATCGCGCGCATTCGGGCCGAGCGTATATGCCGTATAGGGGGTTTCCCAAGGCCCGTCGTCGCCGTTGCGATAAAATTCAATATGCGGCTCTATATCAGGCGTGCCCATGTAAATGCGGACAAGGAGATAGATTTCCATATAGTCCGTTGAAACATATTCTGCGGGAAGCCCCAATTCCCCGACAAGACGGAGGCCGCCGTTTTCGATCGAATAGGACAGACCGACAGGGCTTTGCCCAAGGTAAGGCCCTTCGATCGTCAGTGACGAAAAGCCAAAATACTCCCTGAAATAAGCCGGGACGTCAAAGTCAAAAGCCAACGTATAGGCATAACCCAAAGACCCGCCTTCATAAAGCATTAACGTGCCGTCCAATCCCCCGGAAAAGCCGTTGCCCCAAAACCAATTCATCACGCCGACGTCAAAAATGAAACTAACCTTATAATCAAGCCCCATAGGGGTCAATTCAGAGAATGCGGCGATCGGTACATCTTCCGAAGGATAACAAGCCGAAGAATACACGCCTTGATTGCCGTAAAAACCCTCAAGCGAACTGTCATAGTCCTGCGGGTCATATCCAAGCCCCTGCGACTGCGAAATAGACGGCGCATAAGCCCCGTTATTCTGATATTCGCCAGGCCGGCTTCCGTTCCAATGAGCCTCGCCCGTCAGACCGCAGGTATCGCAAAGCCCGTCCTCATCGGAATCGTTGAAATCGTCGCAAGGCTCTGTCATTTCCCAACCGCAATCATCGCACACGCCGTCATCGTTTTTGTCGTCGTGTTCGGTCACGGGCGTTCTATGGCCGCAATCCGCGCATTCCTGCCAATGTCCGCTTTCATCGAAATTATAGGAAAGATTATGCTCCGTTTGTGCAATGCTCTCCGTGCGTTCATAGCCGCAGTCCGTGCAGGTATAGACCCGCTCGCCCTCCGCCGTACAAGTCGGGTCTTTCACAACCCCGCCGCCGTCCCATTCGTGAGGCGCAAAGCCGCTCGTCACG
>CALVVD010000130.1 GCA_944363745.1 uncultured Bacilli bacterium
GGCAGCAGGTACAGATAAAGGTTGCTTCTTTCATGGTATTTTCCTCCTAATTTTTAACTCCTGGTTGCCCCAGGGTATATCAGGAGGATAATATCTAATAGTTCTTATCCACTTTTACGTAGCAAAGTGGGGGAACTAAATGTTCCCCCACTTTGCTACGTGCAGTCTAAAGTGCTTCGATTTAGCGCCTAGATGATATAAGCCCGATTATAGCGCAAATAATAATTATAATGCCTACACCTGTTGGAGCTAGAAATAGTCCTATTAGAATTGCAATAATCCAACCCATTTTTAAATTCCCCTTTCTATTTCTACACTATTTCCAATTAGAGCGTTTGGCTTACATATCTCCCAATAAAGGTAGGAGTTAAAGCGTAAATATTACTAGTCCGTATTATAAACACATAAAGATAAGTCATCGATTACTTCTTCCAGTAAATTCTTGACTCCGTACCCGTTATGAGCACAACAAGGGAATATTCTATATGAGTCAATGGAGAAATAATCGGCAACGATTTCTATTTTCTTTTCCAATGCATCTTCTAATTCTGAGAAGCTCTCACCTTCTCTGCTTGCAGCACCTAACTTATCCGCATAATTTAGGGCAACTACAACTTTATCCCGAGCATCCTGTGCAGGGAATAAACGATTCATTGCTTCCTCATCTACAGAAAAATCTCGTTGGTCTGCCCTCAGAACATATACAACGCTAGGGGAGTATTGAACTAGTTCCGTGTACCATTTTATGTATTTCTGGTCGGCCTGCATACTCTCCCCTACACCTGGGAGGTCGCATAGACATAAATAATACATTGGGTCTGAACCTAAGCGGAAGAAGGCTGCATCTATTTCAGATGTACATGGCATTATATCGTCTACAGGAAAGACTGTATGTCCGATAATATAATTCAGTAAAGTGGATTTCCCATACCCTGTTTTACCAATAAACATCACAGGCAGAGTGGATATTTCTGCCTTATAATCGAAAAAGGGAAGTGAAGGTACGTTCCAACGATATGTATTCTTAATGTTTACTCGGTGGCTCCGCCCATCGAAGAAATTCTTTAAGTCTGAGTCATCGTATTCCCATATCTGTTGATCCCTTAACTCGGCAAAGCACGGGAAACGCTTGATTAACGTGTCAAGCTGTGAAGTATATTTCAAGTTCATAGACAAAGCCATAATTATTTCCCCTGATCCATAGCTTTATTTAAACGGCCACCAACTGGGGGTGTGTCTGTCTATCCAGTCCATAACATCTCTGCCAAAATCAACAACGGTGCTGACAACATCAGCAACAGAGTCTGCAACATCCCGTACAGCATCCACAACAACTTCAACAATACTCTTTTTTACGTGTTCACTTGCGGCTTCAGACTTAAACTTGTTGTCAACAGCCTTGAAGAGTGTGTAGTTTTTCTCTTTAGGCAAAGCAAACACGATTTCATCGACTAGCTTTGTCAGATTGTATTTTTCAGAAGCAGAAACCGGGATTACTTTTGACGCTGGGATATGGAACTGATCAGCGACAGCTTCCACCTTTCTTCCGATCTTTTGATACAGTTGCACCCCAGGTTCATGTTTCTCGTAGTTCCAATCCGAGTGCTCCCCAATACGATCTACTTGGTTAATCACAAAGAAAAAGGGCTTTCCTTGATTGATATGTGAAGATAGTAGTTGCTTGTAAAATGTTTCATCGGTAGAGTAAGCTCTATCATCTCCTTTAAGGAGCCAGAGAACCAGATCCAATTCTGGCAGAAGTTTTGCATATAACTGAGCATATTCTTCGTCCCGCTTCTGAGACTCACCTACACCAGGAACATCAAGGAGTTTGATCCCTTTGTTACCCATGTTTAAAATCACTTCTTGAGGATTTCGAGTACAAGCCTCAATATCGCTGATAGGGCAAACATCTTGTCCGAATAGTGCATTGCAGAGACTAGACTTTCCTACCCCTGTTTTTCCAAAAATTCCCACCTTTGGCTCGTAGGACAAAACAGAGTTGATCTTGTCCTCGATTTTTTTCCTTTGCTCGTTAGTAAGATGGATTCCACGATTTTCTAATTCATCAAACCAAGAAGTATTTCCTGCCATGACTGCGCCTCCTAATAATTTGTATTTGTTTATTCCTTCTTGAAACAACTCTATGCCCTAAAATTCATTACCTCTTTTAGGTTTATTTTAACTCAAAAGAGGTAATCTTTACAAGAGGCATTGTGTAATCTTTCTTTACATGGTAGTAGAGAAAGAGGTGCAGGGGCATTAAGATCGGAGAAGCTGTACGACAGAGGATCATAGATATTTGCCAGGAGCGGGATGTCTCTATTAACGCGCTCTCTATCAAGAGCGGTGTTACACAATCCACAGTCAATAACATTGTCAGCGGAAGAAATCACAGCACTACAATCTCCACGATCAAGAAACTGTGTGATGGACTCGGGATCAGTATTCAAGACTTCTTTGACTCAGATTTATTTCTTAATTTGGAACAGGAGATTAAATAACCCATGGACGGTCTGCGCCCATGGGTTTATCGTTTATCGTTTATAGTTTAGCTTGTGTGCGGATGTATTCTTCTACGGCCTGACGTGGGATTCGCCACACACGGCCATTCCGATATGCCTTGAGACTGCCACTTGCTAAGAGCTCGTATAGAGCATTTTTCCCGATTTTTAGAATCTCCGCAACTTGTTCTGACGTAAGAAGATCATCAATCCCTTCCAGCATCTGGGCACTCCTTTCCGCAGTTCTGACAGTGTGTTACGCTACATACCGGGCATAGACACTCGGCCCTACTTTTCTTCTTTTCACGGTTTCTAGGCTTGCACTGCCTGGACAAGAGCCCCATCTTAGCAAGTTGCTGATAAGTGGCAACTTCATTCCTGCCCATCTGAAGGGCAATCTCCGATATGGAGACACCATCCCAGTATGATTCTTTTAAAGTGTTTAGATCATCTGCACTCCAGTAATCTCCAGAGCGTTCCGGTAGTTTTTTTCCGCTTCTTAAAGCAATCAATTCGTTCTGATAACTGCTCATTGGGCCTCACTCTCCTTCCTTGCAGATACAGAATTTACTTTGATGTTAGTACGCTCCGAACGATTATCCACCTTGATGGAAAAGTATCTGAGGGTGTATAGGAGAGTAACGAAGAAAATTATACTTAGTTATCAGGGACTAGCTCCACTCTCCATTGAGGCATAAGGGACTGAATGTAATTTCGGAATGCCCAATAATCAGAGGGGCCCGCACTGAACTTGGAACCATCTATAAAGCTGACAGTATTGAGAACAAAATGCAGATGTACATAATCTGTGTCTGAATGGAGAGCAAAGACGATTTGAAAGCAATCTCCCCAATACCGACAGATCTGATAACCGTATTCCATAGCTTCATAATAAGCCAGGACTTCATTCTTTGAAAAAGAGAGGATCATGTGGCGAACCTGCCTGCCATCTGTTTTCTGCCACAGCTGTTTAACTAGCTGCATCTGAAAGACGGCATAATCTGGATCGACAGCTAGACCACCATAGTAATCAGATCGGAGCACATAATTTACGACATTCGCCAAAGCCTCTTCACCTTCATAGGAATGGTTCTTTATTTTAAGTATTGGCATATCCGCTGCACCTCTTCTTTGATTTGTGATACTTCATTGCTGGGCTCCATAAGATTAAGAATTGATAATATGGGGCACAGGGTTCTCATGATTTCTTGCTTATTCTGCAAGGGTGTAATAGGCTGGTTCAACAACGATTTACGGATAAAGGCACTTGGAGTCATCCCACTTTCTGCAATCCGAGCATCGATGATCTTTGCTTCTTCTTCATTGCATCTAGCTTGATATGTTTTCTTTCTTTGCTGCATGGTAAAGATCTCCTTTCTTATTTTTAATTATTTAGTAGCTAACACTGTAATTAAAAGATACTCCTATTTGCTATATAATCACTATATAGGGTCACAATGCCAGATATAGAGGAATCAATAGGCTAAAGTGAAAAAACTCCTGCAATCAGCCGAATAAGGGATTATAAGAAATAGGTAGCAAGAAGACGATTTGTATTACATCTTCTTTACTGAGGATGTTACTGCATTATTAAAAATTATTATTCATTATCTTGTCGAAGTATAAAATGACGGCCAACAGGAATACCCTGTTGGCCGTTATCTATTTAGGAGATTCTAAATTGTCATTACAGGTTGATTGTCATATTTAACCAAGGTAATTCCGAACCACCCGTTCCCTGGATTGCCACCATCTCTCCATTTGGAGTGTACTAATTTTCCCTCAAATATTTTAGAAAGACGCTGCCCAAACCCATTTTCAGGAATGGGTTGAAAGCCTTGGCCTCTACAAAAATTTTGATATGCTTTATATAGATCGTGAGTATGTGTTTTTCTACTAGGATCAATGAGACAGCATTCATCTACAAATGCCTCGATTACTTCATTTGGCGTTAGATGATATTCAAGATCAGGAAGAATCAAACCTCCAGAAAATTGGTAGTTTCTTGCTTGTAAATTCCAATAATAGCCGAGAGCTTTATTAACAACAGCTTCGCTTTCTGCACATAGGCGAGCAAATAAGTTCGGGTCTGCATCTGCCCTAGCAACAGATGTTGTAAAGGGAATACAAATAATGCGATCGAGAAATGCGGGATCATATTTTTTGAACAAAAGGGGATGATTTGTTGAAAATAGCAGTTTGCAATGGCTATAGACAAAGTTTGGATTCTTATACTTTGCCTCTTGCGTAATTCGATCATTTCCCGTCATCATTTTTATAATTGCAATGGCATTGGGAGATAGTTGTCCATTAGGTAAATCCATAGAAGCGTTAAGGCAACTATAAACTAGTTGATCTGGGAGAAATTGGCTCCCCAAGCGATTCATATTCAAAGAAGAAATCTTCCCACGCGGGAAAAATTGCTCAATAAATCGACCAAGGACACTTTTACCTGAATTAGGTACTCCTTGAAGAAGAAAGAACACTTTAGCATTTATATCAGGCGTAAGAATATATCCCAGCATTTCCCAAAGCCTATTTTGGAGCGTGAGATTATTCCCAGCAATACGCGAGAAAAATTCATCTGTAACTGGAGTGTTGCCCAAAATGTTTCCGTAGGGATAGTAACAGACATTGAGAGCATAGGTTATCGTAGGGTAATGATGCATATTTTCAGGAGTAGATTCGATAAATTCATGTGTAAAAATATTTACGACACCATTTCTAAAACCAAGCCACCCATTGTATTCAGCCGGCTCACATATAGGATGGTTTTGGTGCAGTAGAAAAAAAAGAGTGTCTTTGATATATCGTTTAGTGAGAAATTTTAGATCATCCTCCTTTTCGGTTTGTACTAAAAAGTTTAATATGCCTTGTTCTAACTCGTAATCGGTTGTAAGCTGATAGCAATGTGAATAGAGATTAAAGTAAAGGAGATCTTCATTGATTTTAATTAAGGGAGATTGGTGAGCAATCTTGTTAGCCAATTCAAATGGCGGCGGAAGTGGAGAAATTATACGTGGCATAGAATACACCTCGTTTCATAGTGTGTAGTTCAAATCTTATATGTATATTAGCACAAACAATTTCAATATTCAATTTATTTAAATAAAAGCTGGAACATTAGAACAATAATATCCTATTATTGCCTATTTGTTCTAGTGTTCCAGCTTTTGATAGAAAAAATAATAAAAAGTAAATAGATATTATCACCTTGATAAAGGCCAGGTATGCCCGATTGCATACCTGGCCTTTGCCTGTCTGTGTGTAAAAATAAAGCTCTCCTAACAGACAGATAGAGCTGAAATGAGCTCAAATAATGAAAGAAAAGGTGATATGAAATGAAACAAGTATTCGAAGCGGGAATGTTTCAAAACTTCCCGGATGTTCTGACTGTGCATGAAGTACAAGATGCTCTCAGAATTGGTCGAGCCGGTGTATATAAACTGCTGACCTCTGGCGAGTTAGGGTACTTCAAGCTGGGCAAGACCTATAAGATCCCCAAAGATGCACTCATTGCCTACATGAATCGGAAAGCAGGAAAGGTGAAGAGAAGGGGGGTGCAGAAATGACAGGCAGTTTACAGATAAAAAACGAAAAATATTATGCCGTACTCAATTTCAGAGACAAAAACGGAAAGCGCGTACAGAGATGGATCAATCTCAATCTCTCAGTCAAAGGAAACAAGCGTAGGGCGGAGATTGCTCTGAATGAGCTCCTTGTTCAGTACCAGGGTTATGAAGCCATTGAGCCTATGATGCTATTGCTGTCTCAGCACATTGCGCAATGGCTGGAAGCGAATCGAAGCCATCTTGCAGTTACGACCTACGATCAGTATTGTAATATCCTCAACAATCACATTCGCCCATACTTTGATCCTCGTGGGATTACTGTATGCACACTAACTGCAGGAGATTTGGAAGATTACTACGCTTTTAAGATTGCGGGAGGGCTAAGCCCGAATTCTGTAATCAAGCACCATGCTGTTATCCGAACGGCTCTTCAATGGGCGGTGAAGCACCGCTACATCCGGGAGAATGTCGCTGACTTTGCCGAGAAGCCAAGCCACGTCCGGTATCATGGAGCCGAGCCATACACTATTCAAGAGATTGCGGCCCTTCTCCAAGCTACGGCAAATGAACCCATTGCTGTTCCCATCTTCCTGGCAAGCTTCTATGGCCTCAGAAGATCGGAAGCGTTGGGACTGAGATGGAGTTCAATAGATTTCCAAAACGGAATCTTCAGTATCTCAACGACTGTTGTAAGAGAGAAGCATGGGGATCAGATCGTGACTGTGGTAAGAGATCAGACAACCAAGACGGAATCCAGTATGCGGGAACTTCCTCTTTGTCCGTACACTTATCAATATTTCTCAAATCTGCGGCAGTACCAACTCTATCAACAGGAGCTATGTGGGAACTGCTATGATACGAGATATACGGATTTTGTCTGCGTTGACGCAATGGGGACCTTGCTGCAGCCTGACTATATTACACAGAAGTTCCAGCAGATCTTGATGAAGTATGGGCTCAGGAAAATCCGGTTCCACGATCTTCGGCATAGCTGTGCTACCATCATGCTGTATTTGGGATACACTTTGAAGGATATTCAAACATGGCTCGGCCATAGCAATTATAACTTTACCGCTGACACATACATCCATTCCGGCAACGGAGTGCATGAGCAAATGGCCGAAAGGCTCTCGGAAGAATTGAATATTGCTCTGCCTCCGAACCCCATTTTAACAGGTGATTCGAGTATGTGTTAGAAAAGTGTTAGAAGAACGCTGCTTTACCTTGCCATAAGCAAAAAATAAACCCCTAGAACCGTTGCGGTTCTAGGGGTTTGTGGTTGCGGGGGCTGGACTTGAACCAACGACCTCCGGGTTATGAGCTGCCGTCGGTTTCTCCATCCGCTGCGATTCAGCGCTTTCCGGGCCTTTTTGAGCCTGAAATCGCCTAAAACCCGGAGGTTGTTCCTCTCCGCTCCACGGCGATTTTCAGCAATCTGGGTCAGGGGTTTGGGTCAGGGAAAGGCCGATCAGAAAGGCGGTAGACTGCGAAAGAACTCTTGCGCCCTCCCGGCAACTGTGCCATAATTGATACAGGAAAACCCACAACGATCGAGGAGGGACAGCATGAAACTGCGGGATTTTTCCAGGCGCATTCAGGCGGACGAGCAGCCGGACTTTGCTCATGCGCTCCAGGGCGGGAAGGATTTGAGCCAGCTGGACCCGGAGGAGCTGAAGGACTTCCCGGAGACGGTCTACATTGCCAACAGCCAGTCCGTGGTTTATGGCAAGATCCAGAAGGAGACGTTGCTCTATCTGCTGAATCGGCAGGGAAAGTTCCGGTTTCAGCAGATTCTCGATAGTATGAACGATGGCGTTATCGCAGTGGATGACGATGGGCGGATCTTTTACGCAAATCCTGCCTATGTGTCCATTTTGGGTGTACCTCTGCGCCGGATTCTGGGAAGGAAGATCCAGGATGTGGAGCCGGATTCCCTTTTACACCAGACACTTGTGAAACGGGAATCCCTCTCCAGTGAAAAGCAGCTGATTCCCTCCATCAAAAAATACGTCTCTCTCCGGACGTTTCCCCTGTGGGATGGAGAGACCTTTCTGGGGGCCGTCTCCATCTTTCAGGACGTGACCCGCCTCCACCGCCTGGATCAGGAGGTGCGCCAGATGTCCGGCATTGTGGACGAGTACACCCAGCGCATCCGCAGCCAGGAGACGGCGGTGAGGCTTGGCCTGACCTCCTACAACAAGGCCTTCCAGACCACCATCCAAAAGGCGGCCACAGTGGCGCTGACAGATGTGCCGCTGCTGATTTGCGGCGAGGGCGGTACGGGAAAAAATGCGCTGGCTCACTATCTCCATCAGTGCAGCCGGCGGAGAGATAAGCCCCTGGTGGTGGTAAACTGCGCGGCGGTCCCGGCGGACATGATGGAGTCTGTGCTGTTTGGGGACAGGGAGCGGCAGGGAAAGCTGGCCGTGGCGGAGGGCGGCACGCTACTGATCGACGAGATCGAGGAACTGCCGTTG
>CALVVD010000131.1 GCA_944363745.1 uncultured Bacilli bacterium
TCCCCCGGCCTTTACCCGCAGTTCCTGCCGCAGCTGGAGAGCGACGATGACACCGATCCATTCCCCTACATCATCGTCCGCATTGACAGCGGCGGAATCGAGACTCAGACAGACCCGCACAAAATCTCGGTCATTTTAGTAATCGGCATCTTCGAAGACAGCCTGGAGAACGAAGGCCACGAATCCGTCCTGGAGATCATCGAACGCATCCAGCAGCACTACGAGGAAACACCGGCGCTGAAGGAGTTTGTCTGCGCCGACCCGTTCAACTGGGCGCTGCAGGATGAGCCGAGCTACCCCTACTTCTACGGGGCCGTGAACCTGGTCTTCCACGCCCCGGCCCCCAGAGCGAAATGGAGCGAACTCGTATGAGTACAAGGAAATCAACCCGAAAGGCGGCTGCAGAGCCGCAGACAAAATTTGTTTACGTCGGCCCCACCATCCTCGGCGTGGCCACGCGGAATACGGTCTACAGCGAAAAGCCGAAGGGGCTGGAAGCAGCCATCAAGGCAGCGCCGTACATGGCCGGTCTCTGCGTCCCAATCTCCAAGCTGGCTGACGCCATGGCCCAGATCAGCCGGAGCGAGGGCGGCGTTTACACACTCTACCAGAGGGCGCTCGCGGAGAGCGCCACCATCCAGAAAGGAGCGAATTAATTATGCCGTACCAGCATGGCGTCCGGGTGCAGGAAAGAGCCACCAGCATCGTCGCCCCCATCACCGGGACGGCGGGGCTGCAGGTGGTCTTCGGAACCGCACCCATCAACATGGCGGATGACCCCTACAAAGTGACCAACACCCCGGTCATTGCCTACAACTGGGCAGAGGCCGTCAGCAAGCTCGGTTACAGCGAGGAAAAGGACGAAGACGGCCACTACCTCTACACCCTCTGCGCCTCCATGTATGCCAGCTTTAAGCTGGTGAACGTGGCCCCGGTCATTTTCGTGAACGTGCTCGACCCCAAGAAGCACAAGAAGGAAAACGTGGAGGCTACCTACCCCGTGGAGAGCATGGAGGCCGTCATCCCCATCACCGGCATCCTGCCGGGCACCGTCCAGGTCAAGACAGAGGCTGACGATACCGCTCTGGAGGTTGAGACCGACTACGTCCTCTCCTTCAACGATGACGGCAACCTGGTCATCACCCTGGTCGCAGGAGGCAGGGGAGCGGAGGCCACGGGGCTGAAGGTCTCCTCCACCTCCATCGACCCCACCGTTGTGGATGCGGATGACATCATCGGAGCCTCTGCCGGGAGCGCGGAGAGCGGCTTTGAAGTGCTCCGCCAGGTTTACCCCAAGTTCGGCATGACCCCCGGCCTGATTATCGCCCCCGGCTGGAGCCATATCCCCGACGTGGGCATCGTCCTGGCCGCGAAGTGCCAGGAGATCAACGGTTACTTCTCCTGCGAGGGCTTCGTGGACATCGACAGCACCCCCAGCGGCTGCACCGCGTACAGCGACGTCAAGACCACCAAAGAGAGCGCCGGATGCAACAGCGAGCACATCATGGCCCTCTGGCCCTGCGTGGTTTCCGGCTCCATCAAGTTCTGGTACAGCGCCGTCATGGCGGCACTGACCGCCTACCTGGACGCGAACAACGATGACGTGCCCAACCTCTCCCCCTCCAATGAGCTGGTCGGCATCACCGGCACCGTCCTGGCCGACGCCGTTTACACGGAGAACGCCGACGGCACCGGCGGCACCTGGAGCAAGGAAGTCCTGCTGGATCAGCTGCAGGCCAACGTGGTGAACAGCTTCGGCGTCTCCACCGCCCTCAACAACAACGGCTGGAGAACCTGGGGCAACCGCACCGCCGCCTATCCGGCCAACACCGACCCCAAGGATATGTGGTTCTGCTGCCGCCGGTTCTTCAGCTGGTGGGGGAACAGCTTCATCCTGACCTATGCACAGAAGGTGGACGACCCGGCGAACCGCCGCCTCATTGAGAGTATCGTCGACGCAGAGAACATCCGTGGCAACGCCTACGTTGCCCAGGACAAGTGCGCCGCAGCCCGAATTGAGTTCATCGCAGAGGAAAACTCGGTGACCGACCTGATCAACGGGAAGCTGACCTTCCACCAGCACCTCGCCCCTTACGTTCCGGCGGAGGACATCCTCAACACGCTGGAATTCGATCCCGACGCTCTGCAGAGCGCCCTGACTGGAGGTTGATCTAAATGGCAATCGTAGGAATTCCTGAAGCCATCCACGACTTCAATATGTACCTGACCGGCAACAAGCTCGGAGGCATCACCGGCGAAGTGGAAATGCCCCCGTTTGAGAGCATGACCTCTACCGTCTCCGGGGCCGGTATTCTTGGAGAGTACGAGGCCCCCACACCCGGCCACTTCGGCAGCATGGAGCAGGAGATCCCCTTCCGCTGCATCAACCGGGACTACTTCAACATGGTAGACCCCACCCAGCCCCTGGAACTGACCCTGCGAGGGGCCATCCAGTACGCCGCAGCCTCCACCCAGGCCACGGAGTACATGGGCATGAGGGTGGTCTTCCGGGGCAAGCCCAAGAACGTCAACATCGGAACCGTCCGCCAGCGGGGCAGCATGGACAGCACCATCACCCTGGAACTGACCTACGTCCTGGTGGAGATGGACGGCAAGTCGATGATCGAGATTGACAAGATCAATCCCACCTACAAGGTAAACGGGAACGACGTCCTGTCGAAAGTCAAGCAGCTCACCTAAGCCATAGGAGGAAAGAGACATGGAACAGCCCATCACCAACACCACCCCCGTGGAGGCCCCCGCCAGCGAGGCGGAGGCCACCACGCTGGTCAAACTCAGCAAGCCCTACAAGTTCGAGGAGCAGACCTACTCGGAGATCGACCTGTCCGGCCTGGACAGCCTCACCGCAGAGGATATGATCGCCGCAGAGAAGCACCTGATGCGTACCGGCGTCTTCTCCCCGCTCCCGGAGATGACCGTGGAGTATGTCCAGTTCATCGCCGCCAGAGCCTCCGGCCAGCCCGTCGAGTTCTTCAAGGGGCTTCCCCCGAAGGACGCCATCAAGGTCAAAAACCGGGTGACCAGTTTTTTCTACGGAGAGGACTGACCCCGGAGGACGGGAAAGACCTCCGTAGGCTATGCGTCCGTCTTTCCATGACGCTCCATTCAGGATTCACCGACCTAATGCGGATGACCATCGGAGACCTCGTCGAGACCACAAAGGAGGTCATCAAGATAAGCAAGGAGGCGGCAAAACGTGGCAAGCGCAAGTAGGGGAAAAGAATACAGCCTTGCAGTGAAGATCGCCGGTTCTGTCGCCTCCTCCTTCAACAGCGCCATGGGGGCCGCAGAGAACCGGATCAGCGGCCTCGGCCAAATCGCAAAGCAGGCGGCAGCAATCGCGTCCGCAGCCTGGGGGGCGCTGAAGATTGGGGAATTCGTGACGGACTCCGTCCAGGCGGCGGTGGACTTCGAGAGCGCCATGGCCGACGTCGCAAAGGTCGTGGACGGCCTGCGGGATGAAAACGGAAACCTCACTGACACCTACTACGCCATGTCGGACTCCATCGTCCAAATGTCGAAGAACATCCCCATGGCAGCAGAGGATCTGGCGGCGATCACCGCATCCGCAGGCACCGCAGGCATCGCCGCAGAGGAACTCACCACATTTACAGAGACCGCCGCCAAGATGGGCGTGGCCTTTGACACCACCGCCGAACAGGCGGGTGACTGGATGGCCAAGTGGCGTACCTCCTTTACCATGAGCCAGGAGGAAGTCACGGCTCTCGCAGACCAAATCAACTACCTATCGAACAACAGCGCATCCACAGCCTCGGAGATTTCCACCATCGTGACAGCAGTGGGGCCGCTGGGCGACGTGGCAGGCATCTCAGCCGCCCAGATCGCCGCCCTCGGCTCCACCATGGTAGGCGTAGGCGTCCAGCAGGACGTGGCGGCAACCGGCATTAGAAAGCTGGCCACCACCATGGTGGCCGGATCTTCGGCCACAAAAGCGCAGGCCACCGTGCTTCAGCAGCTGGGCCTGGATGCCACAGAGATGGCGCAGCGGATGCAGACCGACGCGGAGGGGGCCATCCTCACCTTCCTGGAGGCAGTCAGCAAGCTGCCGGAGGCGGAGCAGGCCGCCGCCCTGAAAAACTACTTCGGCCAGGAATCCGTCGGGGCCATCGCCCCGCTCCTGACCAACCTCGACGTGCTGCGGGAGCGGTTCGAGATGGTGGCAGACGCCCAGCTCTATGCCGGGAGCATGGATGCAGAGTACGCCGCCAGAGCCGCCACCACCGCGAACAACATCCAGCTCTACGAAAACCGGATCGCCGCCCTGAAAATCCAGATCGGCAACTACCTACTGCCCGTGGTGAACAAGGTGCTGGGCGCAGCCTCCACCGGACTGGACTGGCTCAGCGACAAGATAGCCTCCGCAGAGGGAACGGTCTCCGGCTTCATCGGAACGGTGCAGAGCAAGGCGCTGGCAATCTTCACGATGATCCGGCCAAAGCTGGAATCCATCGGCGTAAAGGCGCAGGAGATATTCACCGTCCTTTCCGGGCAGCTGACCGCCGCCTTCGAGGCGGTGCAGCCCACACTCAACTGGATCATCGACACGGCGCTTCCCACGGCAATCAGCGCCGTCCTGGATCTGGTGGACGCCTTCGGCTCGGTCGTCATCACCGCCCTGGAGTTCAAAGAGGTGCTGATCGCAGCGGCTGCGGTCTACGGAGCATTCAAGGCCGGGAAAGCCCTGCAGAGCATGATTCAGGGATTCCAGCAGGCCAAGGTGACGCTGGCGCTCTTCAAGGCCAGCGCCCAGGGGGCCACCATCGCACAGGCGGCATTCAACGGGACGCTGACCCTCGGAGAAACGCTGACCGCCCTATTCACAGGGCAGGTGACGCTGGCGCAGCTGGCCCAGGCAGGATGGGCCACCGTGACCGGAGCGGTGACAAAGGCATTCGGAGCCTTGAACGCCGTTCTCATGGCAAACCCCATCGTTTTGATCGTGACGGCCATCGCCGCCGTGATCGCCATCCTGGTAGTCCTCTACACAAAATGCGAGGGCTTCCGCAACTTCGTTAATTCGGTGGCCAGTGCCATCGTCGGCTTCGTGAAGAACGCAGCCTCGGCCATCGCCGGATTTTTCAAAAACCTCTGGGCCACCATCCAGGGCATCTGGTCGGCAGTCTCCGGCTGGTTTAAGAGCAAGGTGATCGACCCGCTGGTAAACTTTTTCGCTCCCATCGTTCAGTGGATCAGCGGCTTCTTCCAGGGCTGCTGGATCATCATCCAGGCTGTCTGGGCGGCGGTCTCCGGCTGGTTCAAGACCAACGTCATCGACCCCGTGGTGAACTTCTTCACCCCCATCCCCGGCATCATCGGTGGATTTTTCTCCGGCCTTTGGACTTCCATCCAGAGCATCTGGGCGACCGTCTCCGGCTGGTTCAACCTCAACGTGATCCAGCCCCTGGTGAACTTCTTCGCCCCCATCGTCGAGAGCATCGGCGGATTTTTCGCAAACCTCTGGGCCTCCATCTGCAGCATTTGGCAGGCCGCAGGAACCTGGTTCTCCGAGAACGTGACCACCCCCATCAACAACGCCTTCCAGGCCATCGGTGACTTCGTGAAGGGAATCTTCAACGGCCTGATCGGCTTGGTGGAGGGCATGATCAACCGGATCATCGGGGCCGTCAACGGCTTCATCGGCGGCTTTAACGACGTGGTCGGCTGGGGCGCATCCTTCATCGGCGTCGATTGGGAGGGCCTTGCAACGATCCCGGAGGTATCCCTCCCCCGGCTGGCCAAGGGCGGCATCGTGGACAGCCCCACCATCCTGGAGGCAGGCGAAGCCGGAACCGAGGCCATCGTCCCCCTCTCCGAGCTATGGGGCAAGATGCAGAGCATGATCTCCGGCCCCGTCGGATACATGGCCGACAGGGTGTCCGCCCTGGCCGACCGGATGGAAGCCATGGAAATTGGTTCCACCGCCACCCCCATCTCCGAACTGCTGGCCAAGCTGCAGGAACTCGGACGCGGCGGCGACCCCGACCCGGATGACCCGGAGGGCGGAGGGCCGGTCTACCACATCACCTACGCCCCGCAGTACTGCTTCGAGGGCGGAGCGCCCAGCAGGGAGGACATGACCGACGCAGAGCATATCTCCCAGGAGGAATTCGAGCGCCGGATGAATCAGTGGATGAAGGACAACGCAAGAAAGAGGTTCTAAGCCATGGACACCATCATCACCATCCAGGGCGACACCTGGGACACCATCGCCCGCAGAGCCTACGGGGACGAGAAAGCCGCCCAGGCGCTCATGGAGGCCAGGGAAAACATCCGCCTATTGGACTATCAGATATTCCCCGGCGGCGTCCATGTGGCCGTGCCGGTCTTGCCGGAGGAAACGCAGCAGGACAGCGGCCTCCCGGAATGGAGGCGATGAGCTATGGAACCGCGCAAGGCAACTGTGGCCCTGACCTACAACGGGGCCAACGCCACGGAATCCATCGTCCCAGACCTTTCCTCCTTCAGCTACATTGACGTGGCCAGCGGAAGCAGCGACAGCATCAGCGTGGAGCTGACCGACCGGGGCCGTCGCTGGATCGGCCCATGGTTCCCCGTCAAAGGGGACACGCTCAAGCCGGTCATTCAGACCCGGAACTGGAACGGCGACGGGCAGATCCAGGCCTTCGCCTGCGGCACCTTCCAGGTGGACGATTTCAGCTTCAGCGGGGGGCCACCCATCCGGCTCAGCCTGGAGGGGCTGGCCCTCCCCGCAGACAGCAGCTTCAAGACCACCCAGCGCACCCTCACCTATGAGGACGCCACGCTTCAGGAGATTGGCCAGGAGATCGCAGGCCGTGCCGGTATCGCCCTGTTTTACGAAGCGGACACCATCAGCATCAAGCGCATCGAGCAGACCAACCAGTCGGACTGCGAGTTTTACAACAAGCTGGTCACAGACTACGGCCTGGTGCTGAAGATTTACGACAACCGGCTGGTGGTATTTTCAGAGGCCCAGTACGAGGCCAAGGCGGCGAAGCTGACGCTGACGGAGGCGGACTTTGAACCCGGCTGGTCTTGGGACACCACTCTGGAGGGCACCTACACCGGCATCAAGTACCAGTACACCAACGCGGATCAGAACAAGACCTTCACGGTCGAGGCAGGCGGAGGCAACCGCATCAAGACCAGCAACACCGCCGCCGATAACCTATCGGAGGCCATCACCATCGCCCTGGCGGAGCTGAACACCGCCAATAAGGGCACCACCACCATGAGCATCACGCTCAAGGCCCAGCTCGGCCTGATCGCCAGCGACTGCGTGGAGATCAAGGGCCTGCAGAAGCTGGACGGCAAGTATTACATCGAGAAGATCACCCACAGCATCGGCAGCGGCTACAAAATGACCCTGGAGATGCGCCGGGTGGAGGAACGGATCACCACCGTGACCGTGGCAAAAGAGAGCGCCGCATAGGCGGCAGGAAAGGGGGAGGCCCATGGACAAGCAGCAGCTCCTGCGTATCGGCAGGATCTCCAGTTACAACTTCCCGGACGGCACCGCACGGGTGACCTACGACGATAAGGACGGCAGCACCACGCCGGAAATCCCCTTCCTAGCCTGGGAACACTGGCGACCGAAGATCGGAGACCAGGTGCTGGTGGGCCACCTCTCCAACGGCACCAGCAGGGCCATCATCCTCGGCCCCTTCTGGTATGAGGGACACCGGCCCCACGGTGGCCGGGAGGGCCTCTACCGCCAGGAGTACACGAGCACCCTGGGTGGGGACGCTGCAGAGTACGACGAAAAGACCGCCTCCCTGACCATTCAGGCAGGCGGCTGCACCATCACCCTGGCAGGCGGAAAGGTCACCGTCGACGCCCCGTCCGGCGTGGAGGTGACCACCACCGTCACCGCAGCAACAGAGGTGACCGCCGGAGCCATCAAGCTCACGCAGCACACCCACACCGGCGTCCACGGCGAAACCTCTAAGCCCCATTGATAGGAGGGCAGCATGGCAATCGGAAATTGGGGGACTGACATCGTCTTCCGGGTGAGCGAGCGGGAGGCCCTGCTCCTTCAGAGCCTGAACCGCACCGTCAGCGCCGAATGGGCGGCACACAGCCGCATCGGACTAAAGAACCAGTCGGAATTCATCCGCCCAGGGCTGCAGCAGGTGACGTTCACCATGGTACTGGACGCCACCCTCGGCATCCGGCCCAGGGCGAACATCGAGCGGCTGGAGACCCTGGTGGAGCGGGGGGCGGTAAACACCCTGGTCATTGGAGGCCGGAGGGTGGGCCGACACCGCTGGAAGATCAACAGCACAAGCGAGGCATGGAACACGATCCTGAACGGCGGCGAGCTGCTGCGAGCCAGCGTCAGCGTGACCATGGAGGAATACCTATGAGGGGAGGAACCGCAGGTGGAAGTTGCAGACATTGAGGTCGGCTTCGAGTACGGTGCCGGAGACGGGGCCACGGAGCGGGAGATCATCCGAAATGTGGAGATGATCATGGCAACTCCGGTCGGCTCCTCCCCTTTGTACCGGGACTTCGGCGTGGACAACTCCATGCTGGACAAGCCCCTGGACGTGGCCCGCAGCCTATACGCGGTCGCCGTCATGGAGGCCGTGGACAAGTGGGAGCCGCGAGCCAGGGCGGAGCAAGTGACCCTGACCCCGGAGGCATCCGGGAAACTTCGAGCAAAGGCGGTGATCGTGCTTGCTTAACGAAACCCTGAAGCCGCTGGCGGAGCTGCCGGACGTCTCCTTCATCGACAACGATACCATCGACGCGATGATGCAGCGCCTGGTCTCCAACTACGAGCGGCGATACCAGGAGATCACCGGCAAGGAGGTAACGCTGGGGGCAGCAGACCCCATGCGGATCGCCCTCTATGCCGTGGCCCTCGACCTCTACCAGACGGAGCAGTACGTCGACCGGGCTGGGAAGCAAGACCTCCTGAAATACAGCTACGGCGAATTCCTGGACGGCCTCGCCGCCAACCGGAGCGTGAGCCGGAAAGAGGCCACGGCAGCACGGACTACCGTGCGCTTCACGGCCTCGGAGACGAAGGACTACGCCCTGGCCATCCCGGCAGGCATCCGCGTGACCAACGGTGACGGAATCTACTTTACCACCGTGGAGTACGCGGAGATCGCTCCCGGAGACGAATATGTGGACGTGGAGGCGGTCTGCACCGCAGAGGGGACGGAGGGGAACAATTTCCTCCCCGGCCAGGTGGACATTCTGGTAGACCCCCTGCCCTACATCCAGAGCGTGGCCAACGTCACCACATCGGAGGGCGGAGCCGCCAGGGAGAGTGACGAAAGCCTCGCGGAGCGCGTCTACCTGGCCCCATCCGGCTACAGCACCGCAGGCCCATCGGACGCATACGTCTACTGGGCAAAGACCTTCAACGCCGGTATCGGCTCGGTTGTTCCGGTCTCCCCGGAGCCGGGGAAGGTCGACGTCTATGTTCTTATGACCGACGGCTCCATGCCGGGAGAGGAACTGCTGCAGGAGCTGCAGGACTACCTCACCGAGGAACGCATCCGGCCCATGACCGACCTGGTGACGGTGAAGAAGCCGGAGGCCGTGGAGTTTTCCATCGACCTGACCTATTACATCAACCGCAGTGACCAGGCCAAGGCCGTCACCATCCAAGAGAACGTGAAAAAGGCCGTGGCGGAGTACACCACCTGGCAGACCTCAGAGATTGGCCGGGACATCAATCCGGATGAGCTGGTGCAGCGTATCAAGGCAGCAGGAGCCAAGCGGGTGGAGCTGACCGCCCCCACGTTTGCCGTGGTCGGTGAGACCCAGGTGGCCAAATGCACCGCCAGCGCCGCCGACAACGGGGGGCTTGAGGATGATTGAGCTATACGACGGCCAGATCACCGACCTGCTGCGGAACAACCCGCTCCAGTATGACCCGGAGGTCATGGCCATGGGCTATGCCATCCGGGAGGAAAAGCGGCGCATCATGGTTGAGACGGCGCAGACCCTCACCATGGCCATGCTGGACAACGCCCCGGAGTTCGTCCTGGACGTCCTGGCCGTGGAGCTTCGCACCCCGGCCTACGATGAGACGCTGCCCGTAGAGACGAAGCGGACGCTCATCAAGGGGACGCTGGAGTTTTACGCCCACCTGGGGACGCCCTGGGCGGTAAACTGGGTGATCCGCTCCATCTTCGGAAATGGCAAGGTCACCGATTGGTATGAGTACGGCGGCGAAGCGCATCATTTCCGGGTGAGCGCCATGAATGACGGCACCTTCGAGACCCTGGAGGGACTGGCGGCATTCATTCGGATGATCTCCACCATCAAGCGGCTCTCCAGCTGGATCGACGGCATCACCGTAGACACCGACATGGGGACGCAGCCCCTGCGCTTCGGAGGCGTCATGGCCATCCAGACCAGACTGCCCATGCCGGAGATCACCCAGATCACCATGTTCGGCGCAAGCGTGGAGCTTGGCGGACGCATGGCCATCACGCCCAGGATCGCCGTCCCGGCCATCCCGGACGAAATCATAATGACCCATACGGGCCGGGTGGGGCTGCAGATGACGGCCACCGTCACCCTCCCCCTCCCCGAAATTCCATAAGGAGGACACACCATGGAGTACGGATTCAAACCCACCACAAACGGACGCGCCCTGATCGCCGCCTGCGGGGCGCTGGAGCAGCCGCTGAAGCTGACCCGCGTGACCTTCGGCAGCGGCCTGGTGTCGGAGGGCACCAACCTGGCAGACCAGCACCAGCTGGTCGCACCCGTGGCGGACGGCACGATCGGAGAGCGGATGCACGAGAACGACCGCCTCTATCTCTCCGTCCAGTACGACAACAGCAAGCACCCCGAACAAGCAGCCTTCAACCTGGCGGAGTTCATCATCTACGCCATGCACCCGGAGACGCAGACGGAGACCGACGTGGCCTACGCCACCCTGGGCGATTACCAGCAGCCCGTCCCCGCCTACAGCGCAGACCTCCCGGCCAGCATTTTCTCCTTCCCCATGGTGCTGGTGGTCTCGGACGAAATCGAGGTGGTCATCGCAGCGGCCCCCGGCGTGGTGACTCACAACGACCTGCAGCAGCTGCTCAACGAAGGCGTCATCGGAATCTCCAAGCAGGAGATCACCATTCCCACAGAGGGCTGGTCGAGCGATCCGGCAGGCGCAGGGGATGAGGAAGCAGAGGGCGGCGACTTTAACAGCGACTACCCACAGCAGCTGGATATTGAGATCGCAACCATTACCGCCCGAATGACACCCATCCTGACGATCCACCCGGAATCCCTCCCCGACGCCGACGGCATCTGCCCCACCTGCCAGACTCTCGACGGGAAGCTCCGGCTCTTCGCAAAGGCAGCGCCCAAGGCAGAACTGCAGGCCACCCTCAGTCTCGTGGGAGGCTCCGGGAGAATCGAATTTGTAACTGAGTAAGGAGGACAGAACCATGGGATACGGCCCCGTAAACGCCCCCAGCTCCGGCGGCAGCAGCGAGGAACTGGAGGCCGTCCGCAAACTGGCTCAAGGGGCGGCAGACACCGCAGATGCCGCAAAGAACACCGCTGACACCGCAAAGGCCACTGCCGATGCCGCCCTGGAGGCCGCGAATGCAGCCAGAGGCGTAGCCAACACCGCAAAGAGCACTGCCGATCAGGCCCTGGCACTTGCTGGTACCGCCAAGGACACCGCCGATACGGCCAAGGCCACCGCCGATCAGGCCCTGGAGACGGCCAACACGGCCAAAGCCACTGCCGACGCTGCAGCGTCCGCCGCCGCAAAGGCCCAGCAAACCGCAGACGAAGCGGCCCAGAGCATCAAGGACATCACCAATACGATCAGCTCCACGCCGTCTCAGAACGGCTCCCTGGTATACAACGCCAGCGTCCAGTCACCCACCTGGAACAGCTATAACCCGGAGCAGCTCACCCTGGGCGGCGTGACAGAGGGCACCAACGCCGGAGAGTATGAGGCGACCTTTACCCCGAAGGGCGACTACGTCTGGAGCGACGGCACCCAGGATGCCCGGACGGTTACCTGGACGATCAAGCGGAAGACCGTCCAGCTTCCCGCACAGAGTGGAAGCCTCACCTACACCGGCAGCGCCCAGTCGCCCACCTGGGATAATTACAGCGCCGTGGAGCTGGACATGGGCGGCACCACCAGCGGCACCAACGCTGGGAGCTACCAGGCCACCTTCACGCCCACAAGCAACTTCCAGTGGAGCGACGGCACCTACGGAGCCAAGAACGCCACCTGGAGCATCGCAAAGGCGGCAGGCTCCCTGTCCATCAATCCCACCACGATGACGCTGGACGTATCGACCCTTCAGAAAACCATCGCGGTCACCAGGGCCGGAAACGGCGTGATCTCCGTGTCGGTGGACAACACGGCCATCGCGGAGGCCAGCCTCTCCGGCACTACCATCACCGTCACCGGAAAGGCCAAGGGCACCGCGAAGATCACGGTCTCCGTCGCCGCCGGTACCAACCACACCGCTCCGGCCAGCGCGGTCTGCACCGCAACCGTCAGCCTGCCCAGCAAAACGCTGGCCGACAATGACCCGGCCACCATCCAGGCCGTGGGCGCAGCAGGCACCGGGGCCAGCTACTGGGCGGTGGGCGACAAGATCGGCATCGCCGTCAACGGCACCTTCGGAGGCCTCACGCTGAACCAGACGGTCTACGCCTTCATCCTGGGCTTCAATCACAACCAGAGCGTGGAGGGCAACGGCATCGACTTCCAGTTCGGAAAGACGGCGGATGGCAGAGACATCGCCTTTGTGCAGAGCTACGGCAGCACCGGCAGCGGCTTCTGCATGAACACATCGAACACCAACTCCGGCGGGTGGAAGAACAGCTACATGATGAAGACCATCTGCCCCGCCTTCCTCAACGCCCTCCCGGCGGCATGGCGGAACGCCATCAAGAACTGCACCAAGTACAGCGACAACACCGGCGGCGGAAACGACACGGCCAGCTACGTCACAGCGACCACCCAGAAGATCTTCCTACTGGCGGAGTTCGAGGTACACGGCACCCGCTACTACGCCAACAGCGCGGAGAAGAACTATCAGAAGCAGTACGACTACTACAAAAACGGCAACAGCAAGGTCAAGTACCAGCACAGCAGCACCGGCTCCGCCTGCATTTGGTGGCTGCGCTCGGTCCGTGCGGGCGCCGCGACGCGCTTCTGCAGTGTGTACACAGGCGGGAGCGCGAGCAGCACCGGCGCCTCCGGTTCGTATGGCTTCGCGCCGGGCTTTAAGGCCGCCTAATCCAAAAATCCGACACCCAGTGAAGCGGTGGGGGCGAAAGCCCCCGCCAGCGGAACGCAGACCAACGCCAGGGAAAGAGAGATCACGCCATGTCCGTTTACAAATCCCGCCGGAAGGACGCATCCGCCCAGTTCATCGCAGACGCCAGGGAACTGCGCCGGATGACCGCCAGGGCCGTGAAGCGGTTCCCCAGCAGCTACCGGTACATCGTGACCAACGGCCTGCTGGAGATGGCCAGGGAGATCGTGGTCAACGCCGTGAAGGGCAACGCCGTGTACCTGCACAAAGACCTCTCGCAAGGGGACTTCGACCTGCGGCACCGGTACCTGAAGATGGCGGAAGTGACCGCAGACGCATACCTGGAGGAAATCACCTTTGCCTTCTCCCTTGTGGATGACGGGAACAGCTTCTTCAAGAACAAGGCAGAATACCAGAAGGTCTTCAACGGCCTCACGTCCCAGGGCAACACCGTCCTGAAGCGGCTGCGGAAGGTGATCGACTCGGACAAGGATCGCTGGCGGCGGTACCAGAAGGAAAAGGCTGAGGCCACGCCGAAGCCTCCACCCAAGGCCACCGGCGGAGGGCAGCACACGCCGCCCCCGCCGCCCTGGCCACCCAACGCATAAATCCCCATTAGGGCAAGCTCTGACGGCTCCGCCTGCAATTGGTGGCTGCGCTCGGTCAATGCGAGCAACACGACGAACTTCTGCAATGTGAACACAGACGGGAGCGCGAACAACAACAACGCCTACAATTCGAATGGCTTCGCGCCGGGATTTAAGAAAACGTTACTGGGGCCAGAAATAGTAGCCAACGGCGAACCCGTGCCCCAAAACTTAAAGGAGAGCTTGCACCTTGGAGCCTGACCCAGACAGCTGGGCTTCATTCCTAAAATCGCCCCACGACACGATCCGCCCGGACGCTGCTTGCATGGCCGGGGAGTTTGATGGGCACCAAACCGCAGCTTCAGACCGGAGCGGCGGGACGGGCCTCCCCGGTTTCATTGGCGGACGTTACGCAGCTGCGCTGAAAAACCACCCCCAATGACGGGACAGGTGCCGGAAGCGACGCACCCGGCAAACCACCCGCTGGAGGGGCCGTCTGTGCGTGGGGGCTGCGTCAGACCTAAACAGAGAGGGGACAGCCCCTTTGACAAGTGAAGAACGGCGGGAGGCCCGCTACCAGCGTCGAAAGGCAAAACGGGAGGCAAAGGCCCTGGAGACCACCGGGAAGACCTTCGACGAGGTGATCAACTTCGGAAACATGGTGGAGGCCGGAAGGAAGTGCTGCGACGGTTCCCGCTGGAAGACCTCGACGATTCTATTTGAAACGCACCTGCTGCCGGAGTGCGCTGACATCGTGGAGACCCTCGCCGGAGAGAAGCGGCGGTTCAAGGGCTTTCACAGCTTCACCACCGTGGAGCACGGCAAGGCTCGTCAGATCGACGCCCTGCCTATCCAGGAGAGGGCGGGGCAGAAATGCCTGTGCCAGAACTACCTGACCAAAGCCTTCTCCCGGAGCTTCATCTCCACCAACAGCGCCAGCCTGGAGGGCAGGGGCATGGACTATGCCCTGGAGACCCTGCACCAGCAGCTCACCCGCCACTTCCACCGGTACGGCCTGGAGGGCGGCATCTACCAGTTCGACTTCAAGGGCTACTTCGGGAGCCTGCCCCACGATCTAATCAAGGCCAGGGCCAGACGGGTGATCCGGGACGATAGACTCTACCGGCTCTACTGCAGCTACATCGACGATTTTCTGAAGATGAAGACCGCAGACCCAAAGGCGAAGCGGAAACGCGGCGTGGGCCTGGGGAGCGAGGTCTCCCAGATCACCGCCCTGGACGCCGCCAGCCCCATCGACCACTACTTCAAAGACCGGCGGCGGGTGGAGGCCTATGGCCGGTACATGGATGACGGCTACGCCATCAGCCCCTCCCTGGAGGAGCTGCGAGACCTCGACCGCTGCAACCACCTGCTGGCAGCAGACCTGGGCCTCACCCTGAACGACAAGAAATGCACCATCACCCCATTCAAGCACCACAGCTTCACCTTCCTGAAGGTGCGCTTCACACTGCAGGAGAGCGGCAAGGTCACCATGAAGCTGAGCCGCCAGAGCATCAAGGCCATCCGGCGGAAGATGGATATCTTCAGGGCCTGGGTGACGGAGGGGCAGATGGACGCCGAAGACGCCATCCAGAGCTACCAGAGCTGGAGGGCGCACGCGAAGCGGTGCGACAGCTACCGCACCCTTGAGTCCATGGACGCCCGCTTCACGTCCATGTTTGCGCCGGAGCTTCGGCGCAGGAAGAACAAATTCCCCTGCACCCTCCGGGCCAAGAAGACAAAGGCCGGGTGGGAGTACACCAGAATCACGCAGCAGGCCACCCAGGCCGCATAAGGAAGGAGCCGCCCATGGAATACATCGTCCACCACAGATGCCGGGAACTCTCCGCCGCCGGAGACAGACTGAACCTGCCATACGGCACCCGGCTGAACACCATCGGAGACTTTATCGCCACGGCGGAGGGCAGAGCGATCTGCTTCACCACCAGCGAGCTGGCGCACCGCTACATGGCCCGGAACGACGATGGCCGGGGCCTGGAGCGGGGCAAGGTCTCCTGGGCCATCGCCCACAGCCGGAGGGAACGCCGGAGCGATGACGGCAGGCACCGCCAGCGGTTCACCGACCGGGAGATCGAAATGCTGGAGCGGGAGTGGAGCCGCTACCTTGTGCCGGACGCAGAGACCATCCTATTCAACCACGCCTTCTTCGAGGCGGAGCCAGAGGAACTGCTCCCCCTTGCAAGGGCGCTCAACATCAAACCGTAAAAGGAGGACACCACCATGTACAAGATCATCAGCGCCGGGAAAATCGTCGCCCTCTGCGACGCCCCCAGGTACGTCACCAGGAACCCGGACACCGGGGCGCTGGTGGAGACCACTGCGGAGGACGCCATCGGCGTATCCGTGGCCGGGACGCTCTACAACCTGAACGGCGGCAGCGGCATCCCGGACGCACCGGAGGCCGTGGTCTCCGAGGTGGAGGGCGGCGAGATGGTATTCATCGCCATCTCCCAGGCCGACGCCGTCAGCACCACCAGCGGGATCGCCTTTGTCGCCATGGCGGAGGCCGGGACGATTGACGGCGTGACTGCCGGAGAACACGCCGACCTCTTCTCTCCGTGGGCCTATCCCGTCAACTACACCGTGGGCCAGATCCGGCGCTACACGGACGGGAAGCTGTATAAGTGCCTTCAGGCCCACACGTCGCAGGCGGACTGGACGCCGGACACGGCGGTGAGCCTGTGGGTGAGCATCTCAGACCCGGCGGAGGAATGGCCGGAGTGGTCTCAGCCCCTGGGAGCGCATGACGCCTACTCCAAGGGGGCAAAGGTGAGCCACAACGGGAAGCACTGGATCAGCGACCTGGACGCCAACGTCTGGGAGCCTGGGCAGTACGGATGGACGGAAGCCCCGGCGGAGGCCCAGGAGGAATGAGCAACCTGCAGATGATCGAGGCGCTCTGCACTCTCTGCGAGGAACAGAGCCGCATCATTCGGGCGATGGCCCTCCGGCTGGGGGAGCTGGGGGACACCGCCCTGAAGGACGAGATTGCAAAGGCGGACGCCCGATACCGCCAGATCATCGGAAGTGAGGAATGGCCCGACCCCTGCCCGGAAGGGAGGGAAGAAGCATGAGCCTACGAGAAGCCCTCGCAGGCGGCGGGGGGCTGCTCCTGCTGCTCCTGACGCTGGTGGAGATCGCCCCCATCAAGGTCAACCCCTGGTCTGCCCTGGCGAAAGCCCTTGGGAGGGCCATCAACGCCGACGTGCTGAAGGAGCTGGGGGCCGTGAAGCAGGGGCTGGCCGACCACATCCGCATGGACGATGAGCGCAACGCCGACGAGCACCGGGCCAGAATCCTCCGGTTCAACAATGAACTGCTCCGGGACATCCCCCACACGAAGGAGGAATTCATCGACATCCTGGCCGACATCGACTTCTATGAGCGGTATTGCGATGAGCACAAGGGCTACAAAAACAACCGGGCCTCCCACGCCATCGCCAATATCAGCAGGGTGTACGATGACCGGCTCCGGGAGCACGACTTCCTGGCTTCCTCATCCAACGAACGAGACACCGAAGACAC
>CALVVD010000132.1 GCA_944363745.1 uncultured Bacilli bacterium
TCTTTGATGGGGCCTTGGGCCGCTCTTTTGCGTGTCTGGCCCGAATCTGGGCATGGAAAATAAGCCAGCGCCCAGCGGCCCTGGCGAACTCCCACCCTCCGTCACGCAGTCAGGTACTTCGCAAATAAAGCCCCCGCCGACTTCCACTCCAGGATGGCCCTTGGGTAGTTGTTCATCCAAATTTCGGCCTGCGCCACCTCCTGGGGCGTCACTTCATCGAAGTTCGTTCCCTTCGGGAAAAATCGGCGGATGATGCGGTTCATATTCTCATTGCTGCCCCGCTCCCCCGGTGAGCTGGGGTGGCAGTAGTATATCGTGGTACGTGGCCTCTTGTTTCGGACGGATCGTTCCATTCCGGCGCAGTCCTGGAACTCGGAGCCGTTGTCCACGGTGATGGAGCGGAAGATCCGGCGGAAGTCCTTCCCCAGTCTGCGCTCCAGCCGGTTCAGCACCTTGACCACGCTCTCCATCGTATGGTCTGGCACCCGGAAAATCAGGCCGTAGCGGGTGAGCCGCTCTGTCAGCACCACCAGGGCGGCTTCGCTCTCAATGGTGCCCATGAGGGAATCCATCTCCCAGTGGCCGAAGGTCTCCCTGGCCCAGATTTCCCAGGGCCGCTGTTCGATGGTTCTGCCGGGTGCCTCTCTGGCCCGGTCTTGATCCTGCTTGTCCTCCGGGGAGCGCCTTTCCCCCTTGTAGAGCAGGTGCTCCGGCGTGAGATTTAGGAAAACGTCGCCCCGGTAGATGTAGTTGTAGATGGTGTTGGCGCAGAGCTGCGTGTCAAACTGCAGGCCCTGCTCCTTGATGAATGCCAGGGTCGCGCAGGGGGAGTAGTGGTCGAGGATGATCTTGTCCTCGATGAAGTTGGCCAGGGCGTGGTCGTGGCCGATCTTCAGCTCCGGCCCCTTGGCCCGGAGGTTTTCCTGGTACTTCCGCTCCGCGAAGTCGGCGCAGTACTCCATGACGAACTCTGCGTCATGCTGCTGGAGGCACTGGCCCCGCTTGATCTCATTGTAGACGGTGGCCCTGCAGCAGCCCAGCATTTCGGCGATCTCATCCGGCTTGGCTCCGGTTTTAAGCGCCCCTTCCATCTTGAGGCGATCCTCCCAGCGCAGGTGCTTGTATTTCTTTCTCTCTGCCATTGAAGCCCGCTCCTTTTTCTATCTGCGGGAGCGCCTTGTAAAATACTGAAAAGCGCCGCAGGATCAGCCCTGCGGCGCTTGCCTGTCTGCCCCGATCAGCCAGTCTGCGGATACGCTGAAAATTCGGGTCAAGACCAGCAGCTCGTAATCTGTCACCAGTCTGGAGCCGCTCTCGATCCGGCTTATGGCGTCCTGCTCAATGAGTGCGCCCTCGGTCTGCATCCTGGCTGCGAGGGTGGCCTGGGATAGTCTTGCTCTGAGCCGGAGTTCCCTGATTCGGTCGCCGGAGACGTTATTCTTGCCCTCAAACTGGAACTTCCGCATGGCGTTGCCCTCCTATGGCAGTAATCCATAACTCACTTAACATTAGCATATTTTGCGAGCTGGGCTATGGAAATACTCCATAGCTTCTGGAGGGTGTTACCGCATTATTTCAGGTTTTTACTGCTTATTTCAATATTTTACTTGACATTCCTATAAATGAGTGCTTATCATCTGTTATGGTAATGCTCCATAAAATTCTGAAGGATAAGGGGTGCTGATCATGGGGTTCCGGTTCCGAAAGTCAAAAAATCTCGGCCCGTTCCGGGTGACTGTCAGCAAGTCTGGCGTCTCCACCAGCTTCGGCGGGAAGGGGGCGCGGATCACAAAAACCGCCAGCGGGAAGGTTCGCACCACGCTCTCCGTTCCGGGAACCGGCATCTCCTACGTCACGGAGTCCGGCGGCGGGAAGAAGCAAAAGGCGAAGGAGGCCAAGCGCACCCGTGCTGCTGAAGCCAAGGCCGAACGGCAGGCCGCATTCGCGGAAGCGGCCCGGAATCCAGCCCCCGCCGAGGCAGGGCTTTACCGGCTGCTGGGCGTTCTGACTGTTGTGGTCGGGTTCGCCCTCTGCTTCCTCTTTGCTCCGCTGGGCCTTGTCATTTTGGCCTGCGGGGTCTACGTTACTGTGAAGGCCCGTCATATCGCCGACAAGGAGAACCGGAAGCTCCGGGAAGCTCCGCCCCCGGTGGCTCCGGAGCCGGAGCGGGGTGAGCCATCTCCCGGCCCAGGCTTTTCTGACTCTGTCTCAGCGCAGCGGTTCCAAATCACCCGGACGGATGAGCAGGTCGAAATGCTCCGGGCCGGATACAAGGAGAACTCCGCCCATGAAATCTTCCCACCGGATACCGTCTGGGCCAGCCCCCGGTCTGAGGTCTACCACTTTGGGGATTCCTGCGGCAGCGTGATCCTGCCGGACGTGGTGCCCATTGGGGAGGGTGAGGCGCTCCGGCGGGGCCTGCGGCGGTGTAAAAAGTGCGACTGGCACGGCGCTCCGGTTCCCGCTCCCGGCAGTTCCCCTGAGCCGGTCAGGACTCCGGTCTCCAAGGCAACGGTGGAGCCAGTCGATTCCTGGTAATCTATAAAGCAGAGGCACCTGGTCGTTTGGCCGGGTGCCTCTTTCGTGCCCTGGAGGTTATTCCTCCGGGGCGCTTTCTTTCTCCGCCAGCTCCGGTTCGATCAGATCCTCGATGTGGCATTCCAGCACCTGGGCCAC
>CALVVD010000133.1 GCA_944363745.1 uncultured Bacilli bacterium
AGAGTAAAATCCGACATACACGCTGGACGTGAAAGCCGTCTGTGTGCAGGAATACACCTTTTTGCCGTTGGCGTAGAAGTCAAACGAAGCGCCCCGCTTCACCATGACGAGCTGCACCTCTTCAAGCGGTTCATCGAGCATTTCGTCCGTGCCGACGCCCTGCATGGTCCAGCCGCTGGACAGAAGCGTCGTATAGGAAAGGCCCGTGAACGCATCCGCTTCGTCGTCAAAATAGTTGTCGTTCAGGAAGAACGAAAAATAGTTCTGCGACGTATCCATGACCATGAGCCCCGCCTTGGGGTCCGAATCGTTGCCGAGCGTGCCCTTGAGCCGCACATTGGTCTTGACGATCGCATTGGCCGCATAGATGTCCCTGAAATAGATGAACTGCCACTGTACGCCCTTGCTTTCGACGATGCCCTCGCTCTCGCGCGAGACGTCCCAGTTGGCGGATTTGGCAAAGCCGCTGGGCATATCGCCCACCACCGCGCCCTCCGCGTCGGCATTCTGATAGCCGTTCTGATCGAACCGGTAATAGCCGGGCGTGTAGATCCAGGGGAACGGGTTGAGGCTCATACGCGTCGCCATGCTGGAACCGGGCAGATACGTCCTGTAAATGGGCAGCATGTTGAACACGTCCGGCGTGCCGTTTTCGGTGCTCACGCCGAGCTCCGTGTAGGGAATGAACAGCTCAAACGACATGCCGACCGTCTCGCCGCTGCCGATCTCGCCCTCTACATACACTTCGCCCGCGCCGCGCAGGCCCGTCATGAACACGATGCTGCCATTGGCGTCCACCATGACGAAATCACGGATGACCGTCGGCTGCTCGATCGTCTGATCGGTGCCCTTTTCAAGGCAGAAGAAGTAAATTTCCCAGCCCGTGTTATAGTCGGGCGCAAACGAACCGTAGCTGTCCGTTCTGCGGATATCGGTGTCGTACGACTGCCCGCCGATGAACACCCCCGTCTCGCCGGGGAACGCCGTCAGGCGGTACGTCGCATACAGGTTTTCAGGATCCTCCGCATAGCCGCAGGTATAGTAGGACTTGTTCTGCCAAAGCTCGTCGTCGAGTTTGCCGTCGATGACGATATCCTCCGTCCAGCTTCCCTCCGTCTCAGGGTCGTAATTCCCGCGATAGTCATTGTCGACCGTGTTTTCCGCATCGTAGATGGTCGCTTCCTGCGAGCAGCCCGCAAGCGGAAGAAGCATCATGCAGCACGCGGCCGCAAGCGCGATTCCTCTCTTCATGGCTCAGCCCTCCTTCCCGAGACAGACAATCTCGGGGATCACAATGGTTTGGTTGGGATTGCCCATCGCGTCGTATTCCTCAAATTTTTCGCCGAGCGTGATGACGATTCTGTTCACCTTCACTTCGTCAAAGCTCATGACCGCCGCCGCGCCCTGCATGAGAGCGCCGTCCACAAGATATTCTTCGGGGAAGGCGACGTTTTCCATGACGCCGAACAGATAGTCACGGCTCGCCCACGAGGGCGTCTGCGCAAAATAGATGCGCACGCTCCTGATATTTTTGAACGCGTCGTCGTAGTTGTCCGTATTGTAGACCATGATCGCATTGAGCGAAACGGGCGTATCCCACGACAGCGTGATCTGCGAACCCGTTTTGCCCGTATACATGCGGTCTTCCGTGAATACGTAATAGGGAATGAGCCCGTCGTTGAGATACTCCGCGCCCTCTCCGTCCGAAACGGTGATCGTTGCGGACTCGGCGAGGTTCTGATAGCCGCTGATCGATTCGGGCAGAGGCTGCAGAGTGTACGAAGGCCCGTTGGAAGTGAGCACCGTCTCCCCCGCCGCGTTCTGCGTGAACAGCAGCTGATCGACGCCCGCGATGCGGATCCAGCCCATCGCATAATTGGACGGATTTCCCATACGTGCATAGACGATCATATAATCGTCCCCTGCCCTGACGATGCTGTGGTGTCCCGTGCCCGCGACGTATGCGTTGTTTGAAGCCAGAACGGGATTCCCGTCCGTCGTCTGGGGCTTGACGAATCCTTCCAGAGGGTCGTCAGAGATCGCCTGATGCACCGAATAGCTGGGCGAAGAATATCCGTTTGCCGAATACGTCATGTAGTACTTGCCGTCATACTTCACCATGAAAGGCGCTTCGTTGACGGAACCTTCGCTGAAACTGTACGATTCGCCGAGGCTCTCCACCACGGGCTTGCCCTCTTCCGAGAGGCCGCCTTCCGCGCTCACGACATTGGGCGAGCAGATCAGGCTCAGCGTGCTGTAATCGGGCGTCACAAAGTCCTTCATCTTCATGCCCCATACGCCCTGGAGCGAGGGGGTGTTCGGGTTGCTGTCCGTGTGCTTGTTGAAGTACAGATAGAGTTCGCCGTCGTCATCGAGGAAAGGGTCTGCATCGATGACCGAGAAGATCCCGCAGTCATACGCACGCTCGAAGTCGATGGGAATATCCCCGCCCGTGATGATGCCGTTGTCCGCCGTCGTCACGGGCGACTCCGAACCGAGCACCCGGAACGAGACGGGCGTATCGCCCACGGCAATGCCGAGATACAGCTTGTCGAACGCCGCCGTCGCGCCCGACGCCGTTGCGGAAGATTTGGCCTCCGCACTGAAATACATGTAGAACTTTCCGTCCGAAGGGTTGTAGATGACCTCCGGCGCCCAGATGTTTTCCGAGGTGAGGCTCACCCAGTCGGAGGAAGTGAACATCAGGCTGTAGCCCTTGTCGTACGCGCCCGCAAGCTGCCAGTCCACAAGATTTTTGGAACGGAAGCACTGGAAGGCATACAGGTTGCTGTCGCCCGTGGTATACGAAGCGGAAGACCCCGTGCCGTACATATAGTACCAGCCGCCGTATTCTTCGCTCTCTTCCTCGCTGACATACACCACGCCGGGGTCGGCAATGACCGTCTCGTTGGTGTTGTTGTAGAACAGATCGCGGTCATACACTTTCGACGACTCTTTGCCCGTCGAATAGTTCATGCGCACGCCCTCGGAGATCCCGCTGCCCCCGGCACAGCCGGCAAAGCAGACGAGCGAAAGCGCAAGCGCACCTGCTGCAATCGCAAATTTCCTCATGAATGCCTCCCGTGATCAGTATTTTGCAAGCGCATCGTTGGTCGCCTTCGTAAAGTTTGCAAAGAAATCCGCAAGGCTCATGGTCCCGCTGCGCACCTGGCTGTTGAGCGGCTCGGCCCATTCATCGATCCAGCTGCGGTCGGTCATATACCACCAGTCGCCCGGCTGCGAATATGCATTGATGTCGCTCAGAACTTCCGCATTCGGATCGGCCGTATGGTCGAGATAGGTCTGCGCATCGGAAGAATGCGAGGAGAAATAGCCGTTCTGCGCAAGGATCTCCTGCCCTTCGTCCGCCATCCAGCTGACGAACTTCCACGCTTCGTCCTTCATCCGCGAATTCTGGTTGATGGCGATGCCGTAGCCGAGCGAGTGCGCGACGAGTTTGCCCTCTTTTTCCACATTGCCTTCCGAATCATAGGTCTTATAGACGGGCTGAGGCGCAATGCCCCACTCGTTGTTGCGCTGGGACATGGCCTTGTCCACCTCGGCCGCATAGCGGTACTCTTCCACGCAGAAGGCAAGTCTGCCGCCGTTGAACCATGTGACGGCGCTGCTGGTGACGTCCTTGGCGGCCGGGCAGATGCCAAGGCCGTCGTCCTTGCCTTTG
>CALVVD010000134.1 GCA_944363745.1 uncultured Bacilli bacterium
CTTCGTTCGACTTGCATGTCTTAGGCATGCCGCCAGCGTTCATCCTGAGCCAGGATCAAACTCTCAATAAAAATATTTAAAAGTTTAATTATTATAAGTTAATCCCGACAACTCAAAATTGACGTTTTGCTTAGTTTTCAAAGAACATTTTTGCTTTTTCTCAAGCTGCGTTTTTAATATACCAAAATGTTTTTTATTTGTCAACACTTTTTTTAATTTTTTTTCGACTTTTTTCTTTGGTATATTTTGTTTGACATCTTGTGTCAACGCCTCTCCACTATATCAAATTTAAAGCATCTTTGTCAACAGTTTTTTTCGTTTTTTTTAACTTTTTTTTAGGTCAACAAGCTCTAAATTTAAGTGACGTTTTCTAATATATCAGAGCGAGTTATAAGTGTCAACACTTTTTTTAATTTTTTTTAATTTTTTTTGTTTTTTTTCGTTTGTTAGTGATAAATACTCTTTTACAAGCATTTTTATTTCATTATTGTTAAAGAATTTATTTTTTTCTCTTATTTCATTAATTAAATCATTCATTTCTTTTTTTAAGATATGATCAATCTCTTTAGGATATGCAAATTTTCTTTTATGATAGTTATATTCATTTTTATCTACAACTTTAAAACTACCATTAGGAAACACTTTAACATCCAAATCATAATCAATATATTTAATAGTTTCATCTTCTATTATAATAGGACTAGCCATATTACAATAATAACTTATGCCTTTCTTTTTGTATTGACCAATTATATTGTACCATTTGTGCAAGAAAAAAAATAATATGGCTGGTTCTTTTGTTTGCCATTTATGACCATCTTTTTCTGTTACTGTAGTACAATTATTTCCAAATATTAATATGCCATTTTTAAAATCATATTTTAAAAGAATGGCTTCATCCCAAGCTTTATATATTTGACCATTATGCTTATAACTATGAATTTGATAATTTTTTCCTATTTTTAACTTTTCCATAAATACTCCTTTCTAAAGCTAAAAGAAGTAAGCTTTATGACTCACTTCTCACCAAAATATCTTATAGCCCAACAACAAATTAACAATAGTACTATGGCTAAAATTACCCAAAAAGCTGGTTCTGATGTATAAGGACTTAGTAAATCATTTATTTTTTTTGTAAATTCATTTAGAGTGTTTCTTAGATTTAGTAATTGCATTTTATTCCTCTTCTTCCTTATTTACTTCTTTAACTACCTTAGCTGTCTTAGTTTTTTTACTTTTTTCTTTTCTTCTATCAGTACTTATTTCTACACTAATTCCACTGCTCTTTTTTAAGATAAAGCTATTAACTATATCTAAAACTGCATATATTATTATAAAAAGGCCAATAATTTGCATTACAACAACAGCACTCGCAAATGGATTAAATAATATTACGACTCCACAAACTAAACATACTATAGCCATAATTAATGATGGTAAGAAATATTTGTTATCTAAATTTTTCAATACAAGAGCTTGTTGTACTTTAAAAGAGCTACTGATTATAACAGCAATACCAACAACAATTGGGATAATGCTACCAATAAACTCAGGTACTGTTACTAAAAATATTCCTGCTACTATACTTACTATACCATACACTATATTTAACTGTACAAAAATATCTTTGGAGCTGTTTCTTAAATAATTTATTATAGCAATGACTCCTAAAGCGATTAGAACTCCTCCTACTAAATAGGAAATTCCTACTAGTGTTTCACTAGATTTAAAAAATAGTAATAGACCTAACAATAACAAAAATATTGAACTTAACAATGATGGCCAAATTACTCTTTTAATCTCTACTTTCATCTTTAACCTCCTCTTTTTTACATTGTACCACACTTTTAGTATCTTGACTAGGTTCGTTTTCAGCTGCTGCTTCTAATTCGTCTATATAATAGACAGTACTTATGTTTTCAGTTTTTGTTATTCTTTCATATATCAATGGTTTCTTACGACCAAAAAATTTTAAAAGCAATTCAAAATAAGAATAAGTCAAAAAGAGAAGATAGAAAAGGATGATAAGTCCATTAATATGGTTATTATAATTTATAACAATAACAGGACCAAAGATAATTAGAAAGTAAAGAATAGTTTGTCTTAGAAAGATGGATAGATGTTTATGTTTGTTTTTACAATCTAATTTTATTTTAACAAGATATTTACCTATAGTATAAGAAGTTATAGAAGGTAGGATTATATAATAAATAGTTATAGAAATAATTAAAGGGATTAAAAAGTTATTAAAGTTTGCTATAACTAATATTATAAACATTACAGTTGCAAAGACGAAAAGATCTATTAAGAAAGCAAGAAAGCGTCTATAGATAGAAACTACTTTACCTCTTTTATAAGATAGTTTATCTATTTCATCTCTATTAGGTAAAAAGATTGTAATAATTGGGGTAATTATGTAGCCTATAAAGCCTCCTAAGGTGTTAACCATTAAATCATCAACATCAAAAAGACGGTATGCTTTAGGATAAAGACCATATAATCCCGTTAATTGGGTTAGTTCGAAAAAGAGGCTTAAAAGAAATGTGTAAATTATAGTAATATACCATTTTTTCTTAAAATAATATCTTAAGTAAATACCAAATGGTATGGTAATAGCAATATTAAAAAGGGTTGTGTAAACAATTGGTGATTTAAGAAAAGCAAGAACACTACTAGTAGATTTAAAAGCATCTATAAAGTCTCCTAAAAAGGCAAAAGGAATAAGTTGAGGTGCTTTTGTAGGCATGGCTAAGACTTCTTCTTTACTAGGTAAGGGCAATATTACTAAAAAATATGCTGTTAATAGGTAAAGGATAAAAGTATAAACAATACTACTTCTTATTAGAGGTACTGAACCATACTTATGATACTGTATTAAAAGGTAAGGTAATGTGATTAGAAAAGCAAGAAAAGGAAAGATAAGAAAAGCTGTTTTTATTGATTCTAAATATACTTCCATAATTACTCCTAGAATAGTTCTAATACATCATCAAGAGAAACTTTACCGTTAAAGTAGTCTGTTAGTTTTTCCAAAAACTCTGATGTTTGATTATTCTTTTCTAATAGTTTTGTTAAAGAGTTAATAGCAATACTTCCTTCAACAGTATAATGTTTTTTATAAACATCTGCTTCTTCTTTATTAGTATATAAAAGGACTCCATAACTATAATTACGACTAGTTTTACTATTACAAGTTAATAAAATATCCCCTAAAGCTCCATAACATGTTGCTGTTTTACTCTCTCCTCCTAGTTTAGTTACTAAGTCTTTAGCAAAATTATAAACTTTAGTTAAATAATAAGCATTAGTAGAGTCTCCTCTATATTTACTACTGATACTTCCCATAAGTATTGCTAAAACATTTTTAATGACACCATATAACTCTAGTCCAATATAATCATCTATTACCTCTATTTCGACATTGGTATCTTTAAATAACTCTAACATTAACTCTTTAGTTTTTTCATCTTTTGTGCCAAGTGTTAAACCGGCTTTACTATTAACGATAAGTTCTTTAGCAAAAGTAGGCCCTGCTAGATAAGAAACATGGCCCTTTAAATTTAATTCATCATATATTTCTGTCATTAAGAAGTCAGTATTCTTTTCAAGCCCTTTAGATACTAAAATTACTCTACTATTATCTGTTAAATAATCTTTTATTCTAGTTAATACTTCTCTTACATGATTACATGGAATAGCCACTATGATTAAATCAGAGTTATTTAAGGCTTCTTCTAAATCCATTGTCACATCTAAATCACTTGCAAGTTCTATTCCTGTTAGAACCCTATCATAAGTATTATTATTAGTTATTTCTAGATATTCTTCTTCAAAAGCAGTCCAGAAAATAATATCGGCATTACTTCTTTCATGTAATAAATTACCAAGAGCAAGTCCAAATGCTCCTGTTCCTAAAATTGTTACTTGCATATTATCACCTTCATATTAATGATACTAATAACTTATCTTTTTGACAAGAAAAATAATCTTACTAATTTGTAAGACTACTTAATTTCTGTTCCTCCAAAGATTGAGATACCATTAATTGTTAAAGTATGACTTTTCTTTTTATCAGAGGAAAGGGTTTTATTCTCATTACCTCCAAATAAGGCGAATGAGTTAAGTTTTACATTTAAGTTATCATTTACAAAGATACTAGTACCACCAAAGATAGAATAAGCATTAATTGTTATATCCCCTTTTGACTCTAAATTTCTTAAATCTAGGTCTACTCCTCCAAAAATACTATAAACATTAGCGCCTTTAAAATTAGAGTCAGTTACTCTTTCTTCTAAGCCACTAAAGATGCCATAATAATTTTTTAAGTTATCATCTTTCCTTTTAAATACTTTTTTTACTTTTAAGCTCTCTATAATTATAAATATACCAATAATTATTAAAATTAAAGGGAAGAAGGCATTGCTAAATTCTCCTCTTATAATATCTAATTCATCTAATAGAAACCAAATTCCTAAATATAAAACAATAGTGTTTGCAAGAGTAAACTTTCTACCTTTTATAATATAGTATAGAGATGCTGCTATTAGTATTAAGGGAAAAATATAAGAAAAATTAATACTAAATTCGGGAGCAAATATTGATATTAAAAACAATGCTCCAATTAAAATAAATATTAAACCTATAACCATAATTACAACTCCTTACAATGATTATATAAAACTTAAACATTATTAGCAACTATTATGTATAAACCTTAATATTTTAGGTAATACTCTTATTAGTCATATAACCAGTAGCCGTATAGCCAAAGTTATTGTTAAAATTAATTCGAGGGCGATATAATGAATAAAGATGGTATTGAGGTTAGAATTGGCAATAGTGCTTTTTACTTTAAACTTAATAATTTACTGGCAAAGAAAAAGATAAGTAAAAATAAACTTGGTCAAGACACAGGAACTGATTATAAGGTTGTTACTAGATATATTAATGGAGAAATTGAAAGACTTGATTTAATAGTACTAGAAAGATTTTGTAATTATTTAGAATGTGAACTAACTGATATTGTCGAACTTAAAAAGAATGTTTTTAAGTAAAAAAAGTTTAAGATTTAATTCTTAAGCTTTTTTCTTTCTAGGAATAAAGTGTTCTATTCCTTTATATTTATCACGGTGTTTAATATAAAAATAACCTAAAATAGAGAATGTTAAGGCTCCAATAAAGTTTACTATTAAATCTTCCATAGTATCTATTAGACCTATATCTAGGTATCCATTAGGAATAGTTATAGAGTTATTATTATAATGAATAGTTGTTTTATCTATTCCTGTAATTATTTCTGGATCAAAAGCATTAGTATTTGTTAAATTAACAGAAGACATCTTGCTTATAATAGTATCTTTTTGCATATCAGTACTTAAAATACTATCAGCAGTATATTCAAAGAATTCCCATACTACTCCTACTGTCATAGAAAAACAAAAGGCAACTAAAGCGACAAAGATAGGACTTAATGCAATATGAACTTTATCAGTTCTATTTAAAATATCGATTAGAGAAAAACCTATTGCAGCGGCTAAGAAACCATTTAAAGTATGAAGAATAGTATCCCAGTTAGGAATAATATTATAGAAGTTTTGGATTTCTCCTAATATTTCGGCAGAGAAGATAAATAATAATATTATTATTTCTAAAACACTAGGAATAGTTACTTTAAATTTATCTTCTATAAAGAATGGGATTACAAATAAAACTAAAGTTAAAAGGCATAAGAAAACGTTATGATAATTACCAATAAATATTTCTCTTATTAGACAGAGGATAACTAAAAATCTTAAAACTGTATAAAAAATGGCAACTTTTTTATTTTTTTCTTCTTTATAATATTCTACTAGTCTTTTTTTAAATTCTTTCGCTTTTTTAAACATAATATCACCTTTATATAATTATAGAAGATATTTAATTTTGTGTAAAGATATGATACAATATGTGAAAAGAAAGGAGATGGGACTTATGAAGTTACCAATTGTAGCGATTGTAGGTAGACCTAATGTTGGAAAAAGCACTTTATTTAATAAGATAGCTGGGTCTCGTATTGCTATTATAGAAGATGTTCCAGGGGTTACTCGTGATAGACTATATGAAGAAGTAAGTTATATGAATAAGCCTTTTTATTTAGTTGATACGGGAGGAATTGACCTTGCTAATGAAAAGTTTAATGATGAGATAAAGATGCAAGCAGAGATTGCAATTAATGAAGCGGACGAAGTTATCTTTGTTGTGGATGCAAAAGAAGGTATTACTAGTAATGATTTAGTTGTTAGGGATATTTTAAGACGTAGTAATAAAAAAATAGTGGTAGCGATTAATAAAATGGATAATAAAGATAGTTATGATAATATATATGACTTTTATGAGCTTGGTTTTGATAATTATATTCCAATCAGTGCTATTCATAATACAGGTTATATTGAACTTATGGATGAAGTAACAATGGATTTTAAAACTAAAGAAGAAACTGACGAAGATGATAGATTAAAAATTGCTATCATAGGTAGACCTAATGTGGGTAAGAGTTCTTTAACTAATGCTATTTTAAATGAAGAAAGAGTTGTTGTTAGTGATGTGGCGGGAACAACAAGAGACTCTATTAATACGGTTTTTAAATATCATGATGAAGAGTTCGTTTTAATTGATACAGCAGGAATGAGAAAAAAAGGTAAAGTTTATGAAAGTGTTGAGAAGTATAGTTTATTTAGGTCAATGAATTCTATTGATAAAAGTGATATATGTCTTTTAGTTATTGATGCAGAAGATGGTATTAAAGAACATGACAAACATATTGCAGGTTATGCAATAGAACGTGGTAAAGGTTTAATTATCGTTGTTAATAAATGGGATGCAGTTAATGATGCTAACATATCTGAGTTTAAAAAACTTGTTAGAAGTGAATTTCAATTTGCTACTTATGCTCCTGTTGTATTCTTATCAGCTTTGACTAAAAAGAGAATTCACACTTTAATGCCAGAAGTATTAAAGGTAAAAGAAAATATTAAGCGAGAGATTAAGACTAGTGTTTTAAATGAAGTTATTGAAGATGCTTATAGTTTAAATCCTGCTCCTAGTTATAAAGGTAAAAGACTTAAGATTTATTTTGTTAGCCAGACAGGAATTAAGCCTCCTAAGTTTACTTTTAGAGTTAATAGTAAAGGTTTAGTACACTTTTCATATGAAAGATATTTAGAAAATAAATTAAGAGAGAATTTTGAACTAGAAGGTACTCCTATTGTCCTTCAGTTTAAAAATAGAAATGGAGAGTAATTATGTTATTTAAAAGAGTTGACCCTAAGACTGAGTTAGAAGGAATTGATAGAGCGGTAGAGATTTTAAACGATAGATTTCAAAAGAAACTAATTAGTCTAGAAGAATTTAATAAGAAGTCTCTTGAGTTTGGGAAAAGAAAAGCTAAATGTCTTAAAAAGTTAGAAAAA
>CALVVD010000135.1 GCA_944363745.1 uncultured Bacilli bacterium
ATATACTGTATATATACAAAAAAGAAAGCAGTGATTAAATGCAGATAATTATCAGTAATAGTAGTGATACTCCTATATACCAACAGATAGTTGATAATATTAAAAGAGAAATACTTAATGGCAACTTAGTAGGAGGAGAGGCCTTACCTTCTATTAGAACCCTTGCCAAAGACTTAAGAATAAGTAATATTACCACAAAAAGAGCTTATGAAGAGCTAGAAAAAGATGGTTTTATTGAAGCAGTCGCTACTAAAGGATACTTTGTTAAAAATAAAAGTGAAAACTATTTAAAAGAAGAAATACTAAAGAAAATAGAAGAAAACTTAGAAGAAGCTTTAACTATCGCTGATACTTATCATATTAGTTATGAAGAAGTCTTAGAGATACTTAAAGCTTTACGGGAGGATAATAATGGATAATATAATTAAAGTTAATAATTTAACTAAAACTTATGATAATTTTAAACTAGATAATATTACTCTTGAGATGAAAAAAGGTAGTATTATTG
This sequence comes from uncultured Bacilli bacterium, assembly GCA_944363745.1. Next base: position 509 of record CALVVD010000135.1, read on the forward strand.
GTCTAATAGGAGAAAATGGAGCGGGTAAGACAACTTTAATTAAACTGCTATTAGGCCTAATTAGAAAAGATAAAGGAGATATCTTAATATTTAATCAGATACTAAATAATAAAGTAAAAGAAGATATTGGTGTAGTCTTAGATGACTCATTTTTCCCAGAGGTTATTAAAGTAAAAGATATTAACTCTATTATGAAAAATATTTATAAATCTTGGGATGAACAGTTATTTTTTAAATACTTAAAAGACTTTTCCTTAAATGAAAATATGTTAATAAAAAACTTATCTAAAGGTATGAAGAAAAAGTTAGAAATAATCACCGCTCTAGCACATCATCCTAAACTTCTAATATTAGATGAACCAACTAGTGGACTAGATCCTATTGTTAGAAAAGAAATATTAGATATCTTTCTAGACTTTATTGAAAATGGAGAAAATAGTATTTTGTTTTCATCTCATATAACTAGTGATATTGAATCTATCGCTGATTATATAGTTTTTATAGATAATGGTAAATTAGTCTTTGATAAAGAAAAAGATGACATCTTAGATAATTATGGTATTGTTAAATGCAGTGATAATGATTTTAAGAAAATATCTAAAGACAATATAATATCTTACCTAAAAAATAAATATAACTATGAAGTATTAGTTAATGATAGAAAAAAAGTTAAGAAAAATAACTCTGACATAGTAATTGATAAAGCCACTTTAGAAGATATTATGCTATTAATAGTGAAAGGAGAAAAATAATGAAAGGCTTAATTATTAAAGATATATGTGTTCTAAAAAATCAAATGAAAGTATTACTATTAGTACTAGCTTTCTTTGTTATATTTTCAATTATTAATGAAGATGCTTCTTTTATTCTTTTCTTAGTACCCTTTTATATGATAATGATTCTTATAACTACCTTTAACTATGATGAATTTAATAAATGGGACTCTTATTGTAATAGTCTGCCACTTAGTAGAAAAGAAATAGTTAAATCTAAATATATCTTATTTAATGCTACATCACTTATCGTTTTAATAGTTGGTATATTAGCATCTTTCATAATTCCCAACTTTATAGAAAATACCAATTTTGAATCTCTTTTTACAAGTATAATAGGAGTTTTCTTTGGTATATGTTTAGTAATTTCTTTACTAATTCCCTTTTATTATAAATTTGGATCAAGTAGGGGAAGAATAATGCTATTTCTTTGCATAGTAATACTTGCTCTAATAATAGGAATGATTAGTAGTCTAGATATCTTTAACAATATAGAATTAATGAATCTAATAAATAGTTTAAATAACTTAAGCCTTGGAGTGTTTACTCTACTTTTAATAATAGTAATAATAATTATTATGTTTATATCTTATTATATTTCCATTAAAATATATAGTAAGAAAGAATTTTAATTCTCTAGTCATCTAGAGAATTTTTTAAATAAGTGTTGACAAAATATTTTGTTATTAATATAATGTTAATAACAAGTTTGATTACTTGCTTATTTCTTAGTTTATGATATTAATAAAAAATTAATAAGAGGAGAGATGGATATGAAGACTAAGAATTTAAAAATTTATAATAAAGCTTTAATTATTGTTGATATGATTAATGGTTTTGTTAAGAAAGGAGTGTTACATGATAAAGCTATCGCTAGAGTTATACCTAGACAAATAGAACTTATTAAACAATATCAGAAAGAAAAAGAATTAGTTATCTTTATTCAAGATACTCACACTAAAGATTCTACGGAACATAAGAGATTTCCTGATATTCATTGTCTTAAAGGTAGTGGAGAAGAGGAAGTTGTTGATGAATTAAAGCCTTTTACAACTTTAGATAATACTATTTGTATACCTAAAAACTCTACTAGTTTTATGGAGGCTCTGCCTTTTAGAGAACTGATGGAGGAAGCTCCTAATATAAGAGAGTTTGATATCGTTGGATGTTGTACTGATATTTGTGTTTGTAATGGGTCTGTTGGACTTGCTAATTATTTAGATGAACATAATAGAGATAGTACTATAAGAGTGCATAAAGATGCTGTAGCAACCTTTGGAGAAGATAATAGACAAAACTATGTAGATGCAGCTTACTTACTTATGGAACAACAAGGAATTCAGTTAGCTAAAAAATTTAGAGTTTGATATTAATGTTTTGATAAAAAGAAAGGAATGATTTAAATGAATGAAAGAAATTTAACTTTATTAACTGATTTATATGAACTTACTATGATGAATGGATATTTTGATATGAAGAAAGATGAAAGAGTAGTCTTTGATGTCTTCTATCGTAAGAATCCCTCTAATGGAGGATATGCGATTGTGGCAGGTCTTGAACAAGTAATAGACTATATTAAAAATTTACATTTTGAAAAGAGTGATATAGAGTACTTAAGGGAATTAGAGCTTTTTGATGATGAGTTTTTAAAATATTTAGAAAACTTTAAATTTACTGGTAATATTTATGCAATTAAAGAAGGAACTGTGGTCTTTCCAATGGAACCTTTGTTGAAAGTAGAAGCTCCTATTATAGAGGCTCAACTTGTGGAAACTGCTATTTTAAATATTATTAATCATCAAAGTTTAATTGCTACTAAAGCATCACGTGTATGTGAAGCGGCTAAAGGTGATGCTGTTATGGAGTTTGGTCTTAGAAGAGCGCAAGGTCCTGATGCTGGTATATATGGAGCAAGAGCAGCCGTTATTGGTGGATGTTCATCAACTAGTAATGTTCTAGCTGGTAAAAAGTTTAACATACCTGTAGCAGGTACTCATGCTCACAGCTGGATTATGAGTTTTGATAATGAGTATGATGCTTTTATGAAATATGCTGAACTTTTTCCTAATAATGCTACACTTTTAGTAGATACCTATGATACCCTAAACTCAGGTGTACCTAATGCCATAAGAGTATTTAAAGAGTTAAAAGAAAAAGGTAAAATGCCTAAGAAATATGGGATTCGCTTAGATAGTGGAGACTTAGCTTACTTATCTAAAAAAGCAAGGACTATGTTAGATGAAGCTGGGTTCCCTAATGCCACAATCTGTGCTTCTAATGACTTAGATGAATATCTAATTGAATCCCTAAAAGAACAAAGTGCTAAAATAAATCTGTGGGGAGTAGGAACGAGTTTAATAACATCTAAAGACTGTCCTAGCTTTGGAGGTGTTTATAAACTAGCTGCCATTAAAAAAGGTGGAGTTGTAATTCCTAAGATTAAACTAAGTGAAGATCGTGTAAAGATTACTAATCCAGGAGATAAACAAGTATTTAGATTTTACGATAAAGAAACTGGTAAAATTAAAGGAGATATAATAGGCTTTGCCAATGAAAAATATCATGAGGATGAATCAACTGTAATGTTTGATTCTATAGATACTTGGAAAAAGAAAGAATTAGAACCTAACACTTATACTGTTAGAGAACTATTAGAACCTATATTTATTAATGGAGAATGTGTCTATAAAAGTGATAGTGTAATGAATTTAAGAGATTACTGTACGAAAGAAAAAGAAACTTTAAGTGCAGAGAATAAGAGATTTTTAAATCCTCATCCTATTCATGTAGATTTAAGTTATGATTTATGGAATGTAAAAAATAAAATGATAAATGAAGAAAAAATATTAGTAAAAAAATAGAATAATAACAGACTATAAAAAGGAGGATATTATGAAAGAATATGGATTTATTAGAGTAGGTGCAATTATTAATAAATTAGTACTTGCTAGTCCTATGGACAATGCTAAAGAAATAGTTAAAATGATTAGAAAAGCAGATAAAGAAGGTGTTTCTATTGTTACTACTCCAGAACTTGCTCTTACTGGTTATACTTGTGGGGATTTGTTTTTACAAGATGAATTGATTGAAGATGCCGAGAAAGCTTTAAGTATTATTTTGGAAGATACTAAAGATTTAGATATTATTTCTATAATAGGGATGCCCATAAGATGTAATAATCAGTTGTTAAACTGTGCAGTTGTTATAGAAAAAGGTAATATTTTGGGGATTGTTCCTAAGACTTATATACCTAATTATAGTGAGTTTTATGAGAAAAGATGGTTTACTTCTAGTGTTGATTTAAAGAATAGTGAAGTTAATCTATTAGATAGATTAGTACCTATTTCTACTAAGTTAATGTTTAAAGATAAAAAATATAAGGAAGTAGCTTTTGCCATTGAGATATGTGAAGATTTGTGGGCTGTGTCTCCTCCTAGTAATAATCATGTTTTAAATGGTGCTTCTATTATCTTTAATCTATCTAGTAGTAATGAGATAGTAGGTAAAGATAGTTATAGAAGAAATCTAGTTTCTATAGAGTCTGCTAAAACAATATCAGGTTATATTTATGCAAGTAGTGGTATTATGGAATCTACTTCTGATTTAGTATTTGGTGGTGCCTCTTTAATCTATGAAAATGGTAAATTACTTAATTCTAATAAACGCTTTGAGATAGAGAGTAATTTAATATATACTGATATTGATGTTAAAAGATTAATTAATGAAAGATGTCGTAATAGTAGTTTTGCAGGAAGCCTTTATGATGGTGATTATAAAGTGATAGAAGTTAATGTTAGTGATAGGATAAAGAAGCTTGATAGAACTTATAAGATGTATCCTTTTATACCGACAACTGATAAAGAGAAAAGGTTTGAAGAGATATTAGAAATACAAAGTAGTGCCCTTGCAAGACGTATAATTCACTTAAATAATACTAAATGTGTTATAGGAATGTCTGGAGGACTTGATTCTACTCTTGCTTTCTTAGTTATAGTTAGAGCATTTCGTAAACTTGGTCGTGATAATAAAGATATTATAGGTGTCACAATGCCTGGCTTTGGTACTACTGATAGGACTTATATAAATGCTATTAATTTGGTTAAAGAATATGGGGCGACTTTAAAAGAAGTTAGTATTAAGGAGGCAAGTTTACTTCATATGAGGGATATTGGGCTAGATGAATCTGATAGAAGTGTTACTTATGAGAATATCCAGGCAAGGGAAAGGACACAAATACTTATGGATATTGCCAATATGGTAGGAGGTATTGTTATTGGAACAGGTGATTTATCAGAACTTGCCCTTGGATGGTGTACTTATAATGGAGACCATATGAGTATGTATTCAGTTAATTCATCTATTCCTAAGACTTTAGTAAGACATTTAGTAGGTTATGTTAAAGATAATAGCAGTGATGAGAGAAAGAAGATATTAACAGATATTTTAGATACTCCTATATCTCCAGAGTTATTACCTCCTGATAAAGCTGGTAATATCTTACAGAAAACAGAGTCTAGTATTGGTCCTTATGTCTTACATGATTTCTTCTTATATCATTTACTAAGATATGGAGCATCTTTTAAGAAGATATATTTTCTTGCTAAAATAACTTTTAAAGATAGTTTTGAAAGTGATGAGATTAAAAAATGGCTAAAAGTTTTTGTAAGACGTTTTTATACACAACAATTTAAAAGAAATGCTGTTCCTGATGGTGTTAAAGTAGGTACTATTAGTTTATCTCCTCGAGGTGATTTAAGAATGCCTAGTGAAGCTAGTTATGAGAGAATATTAGAAGAGTTAGATAAAATGTAGAAATTAGTTGACAATTTTTTATCTTATTAATATAATGTTAATAACAGAAATAATTCTGTAATTAATTTTGAGTTTTCTTATTAATAAAATGTTAATAAGAAAGGAGGAGGTTGTTATGAATAATTTAAAGTTGATAGTACTAGAGAATATTAAAGAGTTGGGAGAAAAAGTTAATAGTAATTTAAAGTTGGTTAGAGGAGAAAAAACTAATTATATGATAACTGTTAAAAACACTAGATTCTCTAATGGTGAAGGTAAAGTAAAAATAGAAGATACGGTTAGAGATAAAGATATTTATATTATCTCTGATGTTGGTAATTATGATATTACTTATAATATGCGAGGGCTTGTTCATCATATGGGGCCAGATGAACATTTCGGGGATATTAAAAGAACCATACTAGCTTTATCTGGTTATCAAGAAAAGATTACTTTAATAATGCCTTTGTTATATCAAGCAAGACAACATAAAAGAAAAGGAAGAGAGTCACTAGACTGTGCCCTTGCTCTACAAGAGTTAGAACATTTAGGAGTTAATCATATAATTACTTTTGATGCACATGATCCAAATGTCTCTAATGCTATTCCAAATCTTCCCTTTGAAAACTTTTATCCTACAAATACTATTTTGGAAGAATTGTTACAGAATGAAGACTTAAAAGATATTTTAGTAATAAGTCCTGATATGGGAGCGATGGAACGAGCAAGGTACTATGCAGATCTTTTAGATAGTGATGTAGGAGTCTTCTATAAAAGACGTGATTTATCTCGTGTAGTTAATGGTAAAAATCCAATAATTGAACATACTTATATGGGGAGTGATGTTAAAGATAAAGATATTTTAGTAGTTGATGATATGATTGCATCAGGCTCGTCTATGTTAGAAGTAGGGAAAATGTTAAAAGAAAAAGGTGCTAGGAAAGTATATTTTATTGCAACTTTCGCCTTATTTACAGAAGGAATAGAATCTTTTGAGAGAGCATATTTAGATGATACTTTTGATAAACTCTATACTACTAATCTTTCTTATATACCAAAAGAATTTAAAGATAAGACTTGGTTTCATACAGTAGACTGTTCAATGAATATTGCCGAAATAATTAATGCTCTACATAATAAAGAATCTCTAACTCCTTTGTTAAATGGTAAAGAAAAGATAATAAAGCTAAGAGGTGAGAAAACTTTATGAAAATAGGTATCTTTGGAGGTAGTTTTAATCCGCCTCATAAAATGCATAAGGAAATTGCTATAGAACTTATAAAAAAACATTATGTAGATAAAGTTATCTTTGTACCAACTGGTAGTAAATATAAATATAAAAATAATCTTTTAAGTGATAAAGTAAGACTTGAGATGCTTAAGTTAATGTGTAATGATAATAATTTAGAAGTCAGTAATTATGAATTAAAAGATGATGTTGTTTATACTTATGAGACTCTAAATCACTTCAAAAATAAATATAAAGATGATGAGATATATTTTATCTGTGGAACTGATAATTTAAGTTATATAGATAAGTGGAAGAGGGGCGAAGATATTTTATCAAATAATAAATTATTAGTTATTAAAAGAAATGCCGATGATATAAATACTTTATTAAAAAAATATAAAGACTATAAAGATAATATTTTTGTTACAGATATAAAAGAAAATGAAATATCTTCTACTAAAATTAGAGAAATGATATATAATAATAAAAGAGTGGAAAATTATTTAGATAAAAGTGTTGATTTATATATTAGAGATAATAATTTATATAAGGGAGGAATTTAAGTGAACTTTAAAGAGATTATTCATATTTTACAATTAGGACAAAAAACTATTGCCACAATGGAAAGCTGTACCGGTGGTGGAGTAGTTAATGCTATTACTAATTGTGAAGGTGCTAGTGAAATATTAAAATTTAGTGCTGTAACTTATTCTAATGAATATAAGGTTAAGATGGGAGTTCCTAAAGAGGTAATAGATAAATATACTGTCTATAGCATGGAAACAGCAATAGAGATGAGTAAAGCGATTAGTGCTTTTGCAGATAGTAATTATGGTATAGGAATAACTGGTAAACTTAATAGAAGCGATCCTAATAATCCATGTGGTGATGATAATACTGTGTATATATGTATTTATGATAGAGATAATAATAAATTTTATAAAGAAAAGATGACTGTTAATAAAGAAAGTCGTGCCTTAAATAAAGAGCATATTATAGATAAGATTATAACAATGTTACTAGATATAATTAAGTAACATTTTTCTTAAAATTATGTTATAATCAAATTATGAAAAAGAGGTGTAGTATGGAAAAAGTTTATAAGAGTGAAGAAGAGTTTTTAAAAGATTATAATGCTAAAGACTTTGAGCAGTTATCAATGACTGCTGATATCCTTTTAATTAGTATATCTAGTGAAGAAGTTAATAACTATCGTAAAAATAGTAAGAAGATGATGAGTATTCTTTTAGTTAAAAGAAGTGACTATCCTTTTAAAGGTAAATGGTGCCTACCTGGAGGATTTTTAGATCCTAAGACGGAAACTTTAGAAGAGTGTGCCAAAAGGGTATTAAAAAGAGAAACTAATCTATCTAATATCTATTTAGAACAATTATATACTTATGATGCTCTTGATAGAGATCCAAGAACAAGAGTAATATCAACGGCTTTTATCGCTTTAGTAGATAAAAATAGATTAACAGAAATGATTAATCCTAATGCTTGTTGGTTTGATGTTATGTTAATAGAAGAAAAAGATAATATTGTAGATATTTCTTTAACTAATGGAGTAGAGAATATTAATTTATCAATTAAAAAGACTTTAAGAGAAAAAACTACTGATAGATATAGTTTTAAAGCAAGAAAAAATGTATTGGCCTTTGACCATGATTTAGTAGTATTAGCAGGATTAGAACGTTTAAAAAACAAATTAAATTATACAGATATTGTCTTTAATATGATGCCTGAATACTTTACATTAGGAGAGTTACAACAAGTATATGAAGTAATACTTAATAAGAAGTTATTAGACCCAGCTTTTAGAAGAATTATTAAAGATAAAGTAGTTAAGACTAATAAAATGAGAACTGGAGAAGGACATAGACCATCAGTATTATTTAAGTATAGGAAGAAAAATGATTAAGATAAATAGAATAAAGTTATTTGTTAATGATAACTTAAAATCAAGAAAAATTTCTGAAATGCTGATATTGCTATTAAAAGAAAATGGCTTTAAAATTGTTACTAAAAACTATGATTTAGGAATAGCGATTGGTGGTGATGGAGCTTTTCTTAGAATGGTTAAAGAGAGTAACTTTGATAGTAAATGTTACTATATTGGAATAAATACAGGTACCCTTGGGTTTGCCCAGGAAATAAGTTTTGATGAGATAGATACTTTTATTAAGAAACTAACTTTAGGAGAATTAAAATGTGATAAAATTGGTATCGGAGAAATAGAAGTAGAGACTAAAAACAGTACTTTTAAACATTTTACTTTAAATGAACTAGTCCTAAGAGAACAAGAACTTAATACTTCTAAATTTAAAGTAGTAATAGATAATGAATTATTAGAAAATTATGTAGGAGATGGACTATTAATATCAACATCATTTGGTTCTACTGCTTATAATCTTAGTTTTGGAGGTTCTATTGTTTATAATACTTTTCACACTTTACAACTTACGCCAATCGCTCCATTAAATTCTAAAAGTTATAGAAATTTACTTAATTCTTTAATAGTACCATCTGATAAAATAATATCTATAAGACCAGAAGTAGTTAGTAAAAACATTATTATTAGTATAGATGGTGAAAATTATAAATATAATGATGTAATAAGAGTAGATACTTATATAAAAGGCAAAGAAATAAATATTTTGAGAATGAATGATTATGATATGATTAAAAAAATAAATGAAAAATTTTTAAAATAAGTATAAAACTAATAATAAATACATAATAATTATTAGACAATAATTGACAATCTAAAAACAATAGTGTAAAATTATATATGCAATTATTAATTGCATATTATGGGTCTATAGCCAAGTGGTAAGGCACAGGACTGCAACTCCTCGATCGTTGGTTCAAATCCGACTAGGCCCTCCAAATTGCAGATAAGAGCTTTAAGCTCTTTTTCTTTTGTATAATAATAGAACGAGATTATGGTACAATGCTTTAAATGATAAGACTAAAATAGACTATATAAATTTTACAGATATAACAAATGCAATTGTAAGACTTTTAAATACATAATATTTCAGATGCTTAGGATAGAGTAATAGATAATTTTTCGTTAATTAATAATAGATTATTAATGGAAGATTTAGGAAATCTGTCTGTATCTAAATAAATTAACAATTTTTCAAAAATATATTTATTAAAGATGAAAATCATTGTTTAACTTATAATCTGTAAAAGAAATTAAGTTGTAGTAAATATAAGAAAAATATAGAAATTTTCGATTTATAACAAAAAATACTTGCCTCTTACAGAATTTATGATACAATATATATGTATCTGTTTTGCGGATGTAGTTTAGTGGTTAGAATATGGCCTTGCCAAGGCTGTGACGGGGATTCGATTTCCCTCATCCGCTCCAATTGAAAATAACTTACGGACTAAATAGGTTCGTAAGTTTTTATATTATAATATTTATTTTGCATTTTGAATTAAAAAATTATATTTACTTGAATGTCTTAATTCATCAGTCATAATGGACATAAGTAGGGTATAACTATTTCCATTTGGCATTGTTCCTAATATTCTTCGATATTTAACAACCGCATTTAATTCACCAAAGAAAGCATTTTCCAAATTAGTTTTATAATCCATATTGTTCTTTGAAATATTTGGCATTATTTCCTCTTTATTTGCTAAAGTTTGACCTGTAAATTCATAATATAAATTTCTTAATATTTGATTATGCTTTCTTTCATCATCTCTAATACTTTTTATAATCTCTTTTTCTTTAGTAGTAGGTGCTTGTTCAATTAGATTATCATAAAATATTTCATCATTTTTTTCATCTTGCACAGATTTATTTATTAACATAATCGCTTGATTTAAAGTAATTATTTCCTCATTATTTATTTGGGATTCCATATTACGATAATTTAAGTCATAATATGGATTATACATATTATAATTTCCTTGATACATTTTATTCCTCCTTGCAATATTATAATATGTACTTTTTTATTAATTGCCATTAATTATTTTGAACATTACCTGATAAATATACTGATAAGTTTCCATCAGAACAATATGTTGCTAAAAATATATTGTTAGTTTTTGTAATCCCTTGTTTCTTTAACTTTTTAAGTAACCATGCCTCATTAAATCCCAATTCTTGTAAATTTTCTTGCATAATCTTTTCATCTAATATTAGATTTGTAAGAATTTCTTCTTCTTTAGGCTTTATATCAAAATCACTAGGATTAGCAGGCCTTTTATCACTATAGGGAAGAAAACTAATCTTTTCATTTCCCTCTAATAATGCTGTTTTTATATCGCTTAAATTAAAAAACCATTTGTTCTACATTGTACTAAGAATTCATTTAAATCTATCTTAGCCTTTTTAAAGTTTTCTTTAAATAGAGTTCCATCATCATATAAAATTAAAGTTTTTCCAGAAAGAAAAGGGCGAAGTTTTACAAATTTAGTATTTAAAATTGATACTATTAAAGTTATTAGAGCATATACAATCATTGCAATTACTGGTTGTACAAAATTATCTTCTAAGGAAGTAGATAGCTCCGCTGCTATTGACCCAATAGTTATAGTAATAAAGTAATCAAAAATACTTAATTGTGACATTTCTCTTTGTCCCATTATTTTTGTTAGAATAAATAAAAGAGTAATTGAACCGATTGATAAACAAATAATTTTTAATATTGTCATAATTATCACCTTATAATTATTTTCTTTAATAATAATTTGTTCAATTTATTGATAATTTATACATTAATATTTTATAAATTAAGGCAAGGACTAGTAATATTAGTATTAAGAAAGAAGGATGTTAATATATATAGGAGATAGAATCCATATACTAATTTTTCTATAAAGTTAGAGACAATTATAATATTAAAAACATGTATTATGTCTTAACTGTTAATATATTAAAAAAAATATTACAATTACTAGTAATATCTTAATCAAATATAAATAACTGCATTAAATATAAGAATATTTTAATAAATAAGAACTCATTGGAGTTATCTTCAAAATTGCACCAAAGAAAAATAATTTATAAGAAATAGCTTTAATATCACTTTTACAGTAGAGAAGATTTAAATAAAATAGCTAAGAACTTTACATTAAAAAACTATCAAATATAAAATTTAATCGTTTTAAAAACTGTTAGCTATATAGGATTCTTTAAATATGTACAGCTAAATTAGGATAAAAATTTAATAGTGACTAAACTATTTTTTTACTAAGTGTTTTTTTATACTTTTTGCTATTTCCTCGCTTTTTTCAACATATTTTTGAGAATTTATATTTAAAGAGATATTATTTACACCTTGATTTATCATTAAAGAAATTATATTATTAAACATATTCTCATATTCTATTAGTATATCTTTATTAACTACCATTTCTAATTCATTAACATTATTACTTATAGCAATATCATCAAAAAAACTTTCAAAGTCATCGAATAATCCATCCGTAAGTGGTAATAAAGGTACATAAATAGATTTACATTTACCATCAGTATTAAATATTTTTGGTAAAGCAGTACTATCATCTAGAGCATGTTTATCAGTTCTAAGTTCATTAATAAAATTATATTTTTCAAAATCAATACCACCATTTTCAACGGCATGTCTCATTTCATGATAGAAGTTATGATTTAAATCAAAATTCATATTTTCTAGCATAGGAAAGCAAATCCAATTATTAATTTTCTCTATTTTATTATTTTTTTTGCTAGTAAAGAATACACATTGCATTTGTCCGCTTGGTAAAAAAACATCTTGTTGTAACATTCTATAAAATAAATCTTCTTGATTTGTAGATTTTATATAACCCTCAGTAAAACCATTATTTTCTATAAAGTATTTATATAATCTTTGTCCCCATAATGTTCTTTTTAGTAAAATCACTTGATAATCTACATCTAAAGTTTTAATCTTATTTAAAATAGAATCAATAATATTGGTATCAGTTATAGGTTCACATCCTAGATTATTGCACTGTTTAAAATACCTTTGTTGTAATTTATGTATCTCATCTTTCGTATCATCTGCAGTATATGGACTATTTAATAAAGATATCATGCTACTAGAAAAACTATTTAAAAACAATTTTTCAATAGGTATATCTTTTTTAATAATAGTAGATTCTAAAACTCCATATTCCTTACATAATAAACTTCTTAACTTAGTGATTTTTTCTTTTTCTAAGAATTTATTAACTTCTATATAATCTAAATACTCTGTAATCATATTATCATAATCACTTTGGCTTTTAAAGTAACTACTTAAATCTTTCAACTCTTTGTAAATTAAATCAGATGTAGAACTTATTAAATAAAATGTATGCCTCATTCTGTGCTCTATAAGGTCTTTATTCTTTGTACCATATTGAGATATGTAATAAGGTATTAATGTCTTTTTTATATCTTCCATTATCTCTTTAGCATAAACAAATTGTTCTATAGATTTACTATTCATAAATTAAGTTACCTATTTCTAATAATTTAACAAATATTATAATTGCAACTAAATAAAAAATAAAGACACATATTATAGACTTTTTAGTAAATTTGTATTATAATATGCACCAAAAAGGAGATGGCTTAAATGAATCTAGAATTATTAAAGCATGCTCAAGGTTATATTGAAAAAATGGCTAATGGTATTAACCCTTTAACAGGAGAAATTACTCCAAGTAATGATATGATAAATAATGTAAAAATATCTAGATGTCTATTCTACGTTAATGACATTTTAAAAGAAGTAATTGCAAATGGTGGAGTTAACAAAAATAAAGCAAAAAAAATTCCATTTAATTTAACATTAGAAGAATTAAGTAAATATGAATATACCGGAAATTTAGCAATTACAAAAGTAGTACAAAAGATTAATGCTTTAAGAAAAAATGAAAATATGGAAAAACTAAAAGTTTCTGAAATGTGTAATTGGTTAATAAAAATAGGTCTATTACAAGTAATAGAAGAAAATGGCCATAAGCTAAAAAGACCTACAGAAAAAGGTCAAAATATGGGAATGGCAATTGAACATGTAGTTAATGAATTTAGAGAATATGATCTAGTTTCATATAGTGAAGATGTACAAAAATATATAATTACGAATTTTAAGAGTTTAGTAGAATTTATTAATAAGTAATAACTAGATAGTCTTAGAAGAATCAAGGCTATCATTTTTATTATAAATAATATTCCACATCTTCTCTGGAATAAGTACTGCTTTCATATGAGCAAGTTTTCCATCAGGATTCACCTTTACATCAATAATCTTTGAAAGACTACCTTTATTAATTAAATATTCACTTTGTACTTTAGAATAACTTAAATCATCATTAATTAAAGGTATACCATCATTTGATTCTTCTGGTATTAAATACTCTATTTCTATATTGCAAAACTCATGATATTCTAACTCCCTATTAAAAAAACTTTTATCTCTTACTAAAGAAGTACTAGTAAAACCACTTTCATAATAATATTTATTTTCTAAATTCTTTAAATCTTCTAATGAACTTATTCCATAATCTTTAAAACTATCTAAAGAAACACCTCTATAAGTCTTAATATTTGAAGAAAGAGTAGGTGACCTTTCTATACATTCACTTAAATTATCAGCATAATCTAAATATTTATTTTTCTTCTCATCAGTTAATAATCCATTAGTATCATAATTCCAAACTCCTCTTAAAACAGAATTAAAACGTCTAAAAGCAATACCAGTATATGCTCTAATATTATCAATATCACTTCTAGAATTATTATTATAAAAGTCTGCTAAATAGTCTACAAAAAATGCACTTACTTCTTCTAAAAAAGAAAATTCAACAAAATTTCTCTTACTAACATCATTAACAAAAGTATCAAGTTCTGTTTGTTTATCAATGCCAATATATTTTAAAATTAAGTTTACTGTTTTATTTCCTTCCATAATACCTACATCTCTTTTCTAAATACATTAGTATCTCTAATAACAAAACCAGTCTTTAAATATAAGTGATTTGCCACTTCTCTAGAAGACCTAGAAGTTAATTCTATATAACTAATGTTATCATCTTTTGCCATATTAAAAATAAATTCTAACAATTTAGTTGCAATACCAGCATTTTGATAATTACTATCAACACAAACATAAGAAAGAAAATAATAATAACTATTTTTAAAAGGGTTATTTAACTTATCAATTCTAATATAACCAACTATTTTTTTATTAAGAAAAGCAACTATTCCAAAACTATTAAGATTATCATCAATACTTTTTATATTATCACTAATATTAAAGTTATCTTTTAATAGTTTTATAACTCCATTAAAATCATCATTAATATATTTTCTAATAATTAAATTATCCATAAATTTCCTCCAAACTATCTTTTCTAATGTAATTATACCAATTATTTACAGAAAACTACAAAAAAAATAATATTTTCCTG
>CALVVD010000136.1 GCA_944363745.1 uncultured Bacilli bacterium
CTTCTCTAGATAGATTAACAGGTCTTGCAAGAAAGTCACTTTTCATAATTCTAAAAGATTCTTCAATTTCCCATCTAGCTTTAACTATTTTAAGTATTTCATTAATATCACCAATTAGGTTTGTTGTAAGTGCATAATAACCATCATATTTTTCTTCTTCATCTATAACATCTTGATTAATAGAATAGGTTATATTTTCTGCAACTTCACCATTATCAGTTGAATTTAAAGAATTAATAAATCTTCTATAATCATTTTGATTTTTACCTTTTCTAGTAACTTGATTAGTTTCAATGCTTTTTTTCGCTCTTTCAATTTGATTATTTCTAATACTTCTGTTGTAGTCAAAGTATTTAAAACAGAAAGTAACTATTAAATCTTGTTTAACAGATTTAGTTTCAGTTTCTATAATTTTATAAAACAAAGTCTCATAATACTTTTCTCTTAATACTTCATCGTTTTTTATAGTTTCTAAGTTATAAACATTTCTTAAATCATTTGGCATTCTCCATCCATTTTTATCAAATATTTCTTCTTTATAACTTTCTTTTAGTTTCTTTAAGGATTGTGTAATAACAAAACCTCTGTTATTTTTAATGTTAAATTTTTTTATTTCATCAGATGCAAGACCTGCATCAGTACATAAAATAATTTTAGTAGTATCTAACTTAAAGTTATTAACAATTTTGTTTTCTTCTGGAATTAAAGTCTTTTGTTCATTCATATTTCCAGGATATATATTACAAGATAAAGGTAGACCATCACCATCCATGAATAATCCCATGCCAACTTGAGGTTTTGGTTGATGTTGTTTGTTAATACCATATTTTCTAATGTCATCTTCATCATCAATTTCAAAAAAATAATTAGTACAATCATAATATATAACTCTAGAATTTCGATCTATTACTTTTTTACTATTGTTAAATAAATTCTCTTGGATATAGTCCATGTTATCGGCAATATAACTTAAGGCTCTATATTCATCATGAAGTTTAAAGTTAGGCTGTTCAATAAAGTTTTGACATTGTTTAAAGGTTTCCAATTTAGATGATGGATAAATAATTCTAGCATAGACTAAATAAGACAATATTTCGTTTAAGTCAAAATGAAATTGATATTTACTTTTTATATTCTCACATATATTTTTAATATTTAATTCATTATATATTTTTTCTAAAAATAGATATCCAACATTAAATTCTCTTTTTATGCCAGGTAATATTTTTTTATTAGGATTAAACTCTTTTTTTATTATCTCTTCTTTATCAATATTATTAAGTTTAGAAATATATTTTTTTATTTCATTAATTGTATCTGTTTTACCAAATCTTTCTTCAACTTGTTGTTGATTTCCTAATTTTTCAAATATTCTAGTAGTTCGTTTTCCTTTTAAATTTGTATAGTCTTGAATAATAGAATAATAGGAATAATTATTTATCTTTCTAATGTTTAGTCTCATCTAAATCCCACCTTACTATTACTATTTTATCATACATACGAATACATACGCAATCACTAAAATATAAAAAAACTAGATTTTATCTAGGGTTGCAAGGATTTTTATATCAAAACTGTCAAACTAGGGAGTCTTAGAATATAAAGAAGAATTTATAAAACAATATACTAATCAATAATTGGTTAGTTTTTTATTGACATTATTTTTTTAATTTACTATAATTTAATTGATAATAATTATCAATAAGGTGTTAATAATGGAAAGAAAGACTAAACAAAGAGAAATTATATTAGAAATTATTAAAAATTGTTATACTCACCCTACCATGAAAGAATTAGTAGAATTAATTAATACTAAATATCCTAGTATTGGTCAAGCGACAATATATAGAACAATTAATAAATTAGTTTTAGATAATATTGTTATTAAGATAGAGTGTAGTGATGGAATTCATTATGATTATAATAGAGGACATTTTCATTTCTTTTGTTTAAAATGTAAGAAAATAGAGGATGTTTTTCTAGATAAGAGCCTAGTAGATAAGTTATTATCTTCTTCTAAATTAGATAATGTTTTAAGAATTAATTTAATTTATGAAGGTGTATGTGATAGTTGTAAGGGAAAGTGAAGTTATGGATTTAAGTAAAGCGGTTAGAATTGATGAAGATAATATAGCTATTAAAAGAATTAAAGAAAGATGTATAAATTGTGGTAGATGTAAGACAATTTGTGAAGATGTAGTTGGTATTAAATATAATCATGATAAAGCTAAAAAAGCAGTTTGTATAAATTGTGGGCAGTGTATATTAAATTGTCCTGTGGCATCATTAGTACCTAAATATGATTATAAGAAGGTCTTAGATTATTTACATGATACTGAAAAAATAGTTACTATATCTATTGCACCTGCAGTTAGAACATCTATTGGAGAAGGATTTAATTTACCGGTTGGATCCTTTCTAGAATCTGAATTAGTAGGGGCTTTAAAAGAAGTAGGGTTTGATTATGTTTTTGATGTTACTTTTGGTGCTGATATGACAGTTATGGAAGAAGCGACAGAGTTAGTAAATAGATTAAAAAATAACAAAACACTTCCTATGTTTACTTCATGTTGTCCTTCTTGGGTTAAGTACTTAGAAATATATCATCCTGAAAACATAGATCATTTATCTACTGTTAAAAGTCCAATTGGCATACAGTCTTCGCTTTTAAATACATATTTTTTAAAAGTAGCTGAACTTGATAAGAAAGATGTTATTAATGTTGTAGTAGTTCCATGTACATCAAAAAAGTTTGAAATTAAAAGAACAGAAATGGGTATGGATATTGCAATAACAACAAATGAATTAGTTTTACTTTTAAAAGAATCTAATATTGATATTACTAAAGTAACACCAAGTGAATTTTCGCCTCTTTTTGCTAAAGGTAGTGGATCTGGTACTATCTTTGGAAGAAGTGGTGGAGTTATGGAAGCGGTGTTACGATGTGCTAATTATCTTTTAACTGGAAAATATAAAATAATTAACTTCTTAGACCTTGCAGAAAATAATAAAAGTGGTACAATAAAAAGAGCGACAGTAAGTATTGGACCATATAATTTACGTGTTGCTGCTATTACAGGAATGCCTAGTTTAGAAGAAATATTAAAAGATATAGATAGTTATGACTTTATTGAAGTTATGAACTGTCCTAATGGTTGCGTTGGCGGTGGAGGACAAGTTTTAGCACCAATAGCAAAGATGAAAGAGATAAATCTAGAAAGAGGAGAAAGTTTAACTGATGATGATAAAGATAATAAAATAAGATTTTGTTATCAAAATCCTGATCTCATTAACATTTATAAAACTTATCTAGATTATCCGGGTAGTCCTAAAGCCTTAAAAATTATTCATACTAATTTTAAGGATAGAAGTGATATATTAGGAGAGTAATCTCCTTAATATAAATAAAATATAGAAGGAAGGTATATTATGGAATTAAAAGGATCAAAAACTGAACAAAATTTAATGACTGCATTTGCAGGAGAAAGTCAAGCTCGTAATAAGTATACTTATTATGCTAGTAAAGCTCGTAAAGATGGTTATGAACAAATAGCTGCTATCTTTGAAGAGACTGCTAATAATGAAAAGGAACATGCTAAACTTTGGTTTAAAGAATTACATGGTGGAGATATTCCTGATACTATGACTAACTTAGAGGATGCTGCAGCTGGTGAAAACTATGAGTGGACTGATATGTATAAAGGATTTGCTGAAACTGCTAGAGAAGAAGGATTTGATAGATTAGCATTCCTATTTGAAAGTGTAGCAAAGATTGAAAAAGAACATGAAGAAAGATACTTAACACTTCTTAAGAATGTTAAAGATGATAGAGTATTCCATAAAGATGGAGACAAAATTTGGATTTGTCGTAACTGTGGACATGTATATGTTGGTAAAGATGCTCTTGATGTTTGTCCAGTATGTAATCATCCACAAAGCTTTATGGAAGTTAAAGCAGATAATTATGAATAAAAGGACTTGTTTAAGTTCTTTTTTTCTGGTATTATTATATTAGTTAAAGATAAGAAAGAAGGTAAAAACATGAGGAGAATTTGTTTACAATATGTTACCTGGGGAGGGGGACAGTTTAGTAGTAATTTAGTTACTTTATTTCATAGTGCTTTAAGAATAGAGTAGGTGTATTCTATTCTTTTTTGAGTGTAATAATGGAAGGAGTAAGATAATGAAGAAGATATTATTAGAGACAAGTTTTAGTAAAATATATATGATAGGAATGATTATAATAACTTTATTAGTAGTAGGAGGATATTTCTCCTATGCTATGTTTACAGTATCAAAAGAGAAGAGTAATGCTATTAGTATAGTAACTGGTAATTTAACTTATAAATTAGAAGTAGAGGGTGTTGAAGAAAATAAGTTAACAGTACCTAATGGAGAGTCTAAAGAATTTATTATTACCTTAAGTAATCCCAATAATAGAATAGCAAGATTTAATTTCTATTATGAAGGAAGTCTACCAGATGGAGTAAGTGCAGGATATGTAACTGGAGAAGGAATAAATATTCCTCCAGGGGAGGCAGGGATCAATTTAGAGAAGAGTGGGAGTAGTGGATCTAGTAATACTTATACAATAAGAGTATCTAATACATCTGGTAATAGTGTAACTATTACATTAGGGGTTAATGTAGGACTTGATTATAATGATTTAGCATTACCTAGTAATGGACATTTATTTTTAGAATATAAAGTTACACTAGCAGAGATGCTTTTAGTTGATAATACTAATAATATAAATAATACAGATCCAGATCAGACATTTATAACAGGAGAGAATCCTCATAATTATATTTGGTATAGTGGAAAGTTGTGGAGAGCGGTAAGTATAGATCCTAGTGATAATTCTGTAAAAATAATTACGCAAAATACTATTAGTGCTATTCCTTATGGAAATGATGTTAATTTTTCTAATAGTTATATGAAAATATGGTTAAACGATACAAGTGTTGATGGTTTTTTAGGAAATTTAAGAGATCCTGATAAGTTTATAAAAATGGATAGTAAATGGAATGCCACAGAGACAACAGGAACTGGTAAGCTTAGTAATACTACTATAGTTGAATCTGCAGTTGGACTTTTAAATATTTATGAATATACAATGAGTTATACAGGTACTACATATCAGAAAGGTTATTTAAATTGTGGTCATTATTTCTATCTTTTAAATCCAAACAGTACTGATAATATTTGGTTTGTATCTGATTTTGGACCAACCTATTATGATATTCCTACTACTGCAAGAGGAATTAGACCCGCTGTTAATTTAAAGGCAGATATAAGTGTAGAATATGGAGATGGAACTGAAGATAATCCATATCGCTTAGAAGGAGATTATGATACGAATTTAGCAGGAACACTACTAAATACAAGATATAGTGGAGAATATATAAGATTTGGAACTGATGAGAATAATTTATATCGAATAGTAAGTCATGAAAAAGAGGGATTAACTAAAGTAACTTCAGTAGAACCGTTAAAAGATAATGGTACTTTTAAAACTTTAGAGTTTGGAGATACAGAAAAATATTCTAAGTCTAATATTATAGGTTCATTTCTAAATGGTGAATACTTAAATAGCGGTGAATATTTAAATAATAATCAAATTAAGATGATAGAAGAGTCTAATGTTTGGTATTTAGGTTATGTTGATACTAATCGTAATTATTTGCAAGCAAAGTATGATAATGGTGATATAGATAGTATAACCACAAATACAACAAATGCTACAGTAGGTTTATTAAGACTTGGAGAAATGTTTTGTGATCAAATCGATATTAGTGATAATAATACTACTTATTGGATTTTAACTCCTTATAATAATATTAATGTTTGGTATATAGATGTTTTTAGTAATGCTTATACAAATAAATTAAATTTTGAGAGTGGAATAAGACCAGTTGTATTTTTAAAAGAAAATGTTATAATAACATCAGGTGATGGTACTTTAAATAACCCTTTTGAAGTGGAGTTGCGTTCATAAGAAAAGAATCTCTAGTTATTATCTAGAAATTCTTTTTTTATGTATTAATATAGGTAATTTTCTTTTTGGATAATCTTCAAAATCTATTATTTCTATTCTATCTCCATACATTTCTTTAATATCACTACAAAAACTTATTGACCAGTAACTATCATACCATTTAGGAAATTCTACTGTTTCATGATTACATCCACAAAATGCTACTATTAAATTTTTATTTTCTTCTATTCCTTTTAATGTTAAATCAATAGAAGCCTCACATGGATGAATACCTACTAAAGTATCGTATCTATTAATATTAGTACTTCTAGTAAATTTATCTCTTACTATAGTAATGTCTTTACTTATATTAAAAATATTACAAGTATCATATAAAGTTAAACTATAATCTTTTTCTTTATGTCTTTTAGTTATAATTTCTGCAAGTCTAGGATAAATACCACATCCTACTTCTAGTATATCTCCTTTAATAAAACCTTTACTTTCTAATAGATTATATACTTTTAAATAAATATCAAACTCTTCTTTTATAATATTATACTTAGATAATATTTGTGAATAATTACAAAATATTGCTTCCTTCTCAAATTCATTAAAAATATCTAGATAAAATTTAGAAAATATATTAAAGAATTCTAGGGAATTATAGTGTTCTTTATTATTAAGTAAAAAGTTTAATATTTTTTCTTTTTCTTGCTCTAATTTATCAGTTTTTAATATCATAAATTTCTCCCCTTTAACTAGTGACATATTATAACAAATTTTAAGTAAAATAGCAAATAAATTAATCTTTTCGCTTGACGATTATCTTAATTTTTTCTATCATATATTATGTAGATAGGAGATATATATGGAGATTAAAAAAATAGTAACAGGAGCATTAGAGGAGAATTGTTATGTTTTAAGTAAAGATAATACTTGTCTAATTGTTGATCCTGGAAGTGATGCTAAAAAAATTAAAGAATTAGTTGGAGAAGATAAAATAATAGGTGTTTTAGTTACTCATGCTCATTTTGATCATATTGGAGCATTGAGAGATTTCTTAAATATGAATAGAAGATTAAAAATATTTAAGAAAAGTAATTTAACAGATTTAAAAGAAGTTAGTGTTGGTAATTTTAAATTTATTCCTATTATGACACCTGGACATAGTAGTGATTCAGTTACTTTTTATTTTAAAGATGATAATGCTATGTTTGTAGGTGATTTTATCTTTAGAGATACTGTTGGTAGATGTGATTTACCTACTGGTAGTAGTAGTGAGATGGATAAGTCTATTGAAAAAATTAAAGCTTATGATGATTCAATTACTTTATATCCAGGACATGGAGATGAGACTACTTTAGGTAGAGAGAAACAGTATAATTTATATTTTATTAAAGAATAGGAGTTGTTAGTATGTATATTGATTTAGTGGTATTAGTTGTTTTAATATTAGTAGTAATTATGTATTTTCGAAGATTTTCAAGTTTTGTTTACTTTGTAGCGATAGTTGATATCTTTTTAAGAATATTAACATTTATCAAAAATAATATAGGTCTACCTGATCTTGCTGCCGTTATTGATAATTATATACCGGAAAGTATATTAGCGATTGTAGGTAATTATACTGATGGTATTCTTTATACAATTATTGCTTGGGCTTATATTGTGATAATGGCTATATTCTTATTTTATAATACTAAATTCTTTATTAAGAAGAAAAAAATATAGGAGGAGATATGAAAAATAATACATGGTTAAAAGTTGTAATAACTATTGTAGTATTAGAATTAGTTGTAGGAGGAATTATTTTTGCATATAAAAAGTTAGGGCCAACTACTAATAGCGATAATAATATATCTATTAAAGATAAGGAAGTAGTATCTTTATACAATAAAATAGCTTATAATGATATAGATTCTATAGATGTTATGAGTCCTGCAGTTATGTTATATTATGGTTATAAAAATGCAAATATTAAAGATTCTGCAAACTGTGATGCGGTTAATGTATCAGATGATACTACTGGTTATAGTTGTGAAGGAATAGTTGATTTTATTTCTAGTAGTGATTTGGAAAAATCTGTAAAAGATATATATGGTGATGTTAATGTAGAGAAAACTTCTTTTGAACTTGATAAAAATCATTATCTTTTCTATGATACTAATACTGATGGTTATGTTTTATATACAAAAGATACGGAAGAAGTAGTAGATCCTGTTAATATGAATTTAAAAGATGCTAAGAAAGATGATGATGGTGATATTATTTTAACAGTAGAAGTTTTAGATGGTATAGTAGGAGAAGTTTTAAATACTTATAATTATACTTTTACTAAGGATGGTAATAATTATTATTTAACAAGTAAAGAAATTGTTACAAGTTAGGAGGAATGTTTATGTTTGATAAAATTAAAAGTGATATGGTAAAAGCGATGAAAGAACAAGATAAGTTTAGACTTTCTGTTATTAGAATGCTTAAAGGAGCGATTGATAAAGAACGTATTGATAAGAAAATTGAAATTACTGATGAAGTAGTTATAGATGTCCTTGCTAAAGAATTAAAAACTCGTGAGGAATCTAAATTAGAGTTTAGTAAAGCAGGAAGAACTGATTTAGTAGAAGATTTAGATAAAGAAATAGAGATTATTAAAGAGTATTTACCAGAACCATTAAGCGAAAGTGAAATTAATGAAATTATAGAAAATGCAATGAAAGAAGTGGAAGCTTCTACGATTAGAGATATGGGTAAAGTTATGAAAATAATTACACCTAAAATTAAAGGTAGATGTGATATGAAAGAAGTTTCTAATAAAATAAAAGCAAAATTAAGTTAATTTAACTGTCCTTTCTACATATTCTATAGAAGAAAGGACGGTTTTTATTATGAAAATTATCGCTCATAAGAGTAATTTATATAATAATAAGACCTTTATTGAATCTGTTAACAGTCTAGAAGGACTTACTGGAGTTATGCTAGATGTAGTTATGACTAAAGATAAGAAAGTATTAGTTTTTTCACGTGTAACTACTAATAAAATAACTATTAATACAATTCAAAACAATAATTTAAATGAATTAACATATTATGATATCTTAACATTAGAAGATGCTCTTACTATGTTAAATAACTTTAAAGAAAAAATTATCATTAATTTGCTTCCTTTAAATGAAGCCATACTTATAGAAGATTATGAGAAAGTAGTATCAAATAATTTAAGTTATACCGAAGAAGTAAAAAAGGTAATTGATAGGTTTCCTAACTTAAATATTTATGTTTGTAGTAGTAGTTATAATCTTTTATATCAAATTATTAGAGTATTTACTAATAGAAAAAATGGAGTAGTTTTAAGCGAAGATAGTGGTAGTTATATTGATGTAGATTTTTATATCTTTATACCTAGTATGTTAAATGAAAAAATTATGGCCGAACAGTTAAACATAGGTAAAGAGGTTATGATTATAATGGAAGATGCTGATGATATATCTATAGTTATAAGTTTTTTAGAAAATAATAGAAATAATAAAGAAAACTATCAATATATTACAAATCATGCAAAAATATTTTATTATTCAGTTAATAATATATAGAAGTAGTAATTAGTAAAGGATGTAGTTTATGACAAAGGAAGAAATATTTAATAAATTAGAGAAATTAGATTTACCAAAAGATAAATATATAGTAATTAGTGGGGCAAGTTTAGTAGTTCAAGACATTATAGAAGAAACAACTGATATAGACCTTGCTTGTTCCAAAAATTTTTTTGATGAGTTAGATTGGCCGGTAAGAGAAGAGTATAACTCAAAGATTAAATATAAAGATATCTTTGATATAGATTATGATTTATATGATGAAAAAAGAGTTATAGAAGTTAATGGTTATCGTTTTATGAATATAGAGGCTTGTTATGAGTTAAAAAAAGAAATGAATAAACCTAAAGATAAGAAACTAATTAAAGAATTAGAGTTAAAAGTATGCTTAAATGATAACTATTATTTTGAAAGAAAGTTAAGAAATAAAGGAATTAACTTTATCGCTGGAGTTGATGAAGTTGGACGTGGACCTTTAGTAGGACCTGTAGTCGCTGCTTGTGTTGTTTTACCAGAACACTTTAATCTAGAAGGGTTAACTGATTCTAAAAAACTTAGTGAAAAGAAAAGAGAATTTTTTTATGATGAGATTATGAGGCAAGCATTAGGAGTAGGAGTAGGTATTATTTCTGAAAAAGTAATAGATGAAGTTAATATTTATGAAGCGACTAAAATGGCTATGAAAGAGGCAATTAACAATTGTTCTTGTAAGATAGACCATGTTTTAATAGATGCGATGAAACTAGATATAGATATACCTACAACTTCAATTATTAAAGGAGATTTAAAAAGTATTACAATTTCTGCCGCTTCTGTTATCGCTAAAGTTACAAGGGATAGAATGTTAGAGGAGTTAGATAAAAAATATCCTATGTATGACTTTAAAGATAATAAAGGTTATCCTACTAAAAAACATTTAGAAGCGATAAAAAAATATGGCATAATTGACGAGCATAGAAGAAGTTATGGACCAGTTAGTGAATATTTAGAGTTGACAAAGCAGTAATTCTCATGTATAAAATTGTATGAAAGAAGGGATTAGATGTCTAAAAACTTAGTGATAGTGGAAAGTCCTAGTAAAAGTAAGACTATTGAAAAATACTTAGGTAATGATTATAAAGTAGTAGCAAGCCAGGGTCATATTAGAGATTTAGCGACAAGTGGACCTTTAGGACTTGGTGTTGATATAGAAAATGGTTTTAAACCTAATTATGTTCCTTTAAAGGGAAAGAAAAAGATAATTAGTGCATTAAAAAAAGATGTAAAAGATGCTAGCCATGTAATTCTTGCAACCGACCCCGACAGGGAGGGAGAAGCGATTAGTTGGCACTTAAAAGAAGCTTTAGGTATTAAAGATAAAGATTATGATAGAGTCTTATTTCATGAAATAACTAAAGATAAAGTGCTTGATGCTATTAAACATCCAACTAAAATAGATGATAACTTAGTTAAGAGTCAAGAGACAAGAAGAATACTTGATAGAATAATAGGTTTTAGACTATCAAAGCTCTTACAATCTAAAATAAAAGCGAAAAGTGCTGGTCGTGTGCAAAGTGTTGCCTTAAAACTTATTGTTGATAGGGAAAGGGAAATAGAGGCTTTTGTACCAGAAGAGTACTTTACTATAACTGCTATCATCGAAGATGTAGAGGCAAGTCTCTTTAAATATAAAGATGATGATATTAAACTTCATAATGCAAGCCAAGCTAACAAAGTGTTAGAAGCACTTGGAGATGATTATAATTTAAGTAGTATAGAGAAGAAGAAAAGAAAGAAAGCTAGTCGTGCTCCTTTTATAACTTCAACCCTACAACAAGAAGCATCAACTAAATTAGGCTTTACGGCTAAAAAGACTATGTCTATCGCTCAAAAATTATATGAAGGAATTGATTTAGGAACTGAGACAGTTGGTCTTATTACTTATATGAGAACTGACTCTATTAGACTTTCTGATGAGTTTGTAGGTAGTGCCTTTCATTATATAGAAGAAAACTTTGGTAAAAAATATATTGGTTATACTAAACATGCTAAAAAAACAGAAAATGTACAAGATGCTCATGAAGGAATTAGACCTACTAGTATCTTAAGAGAACCTTTAAAAGTAAAACAATATCTATCTAATGATGAGTTTAAACTATATAGCCTAATCTATAAAAGAGCCCTAGCTTCGCTTATGGCCGATGCTATTATGGACCAAACAACTCTAATATTCAATAACAATGACTACAAATTTAAAGCGACTGGAAGTATTCTAAACTTTGATGGTTATCTAAAAGTATATAGTGATTATGAGAAAAATGAAGATAAAATTATTCCAGAACTTGTAGAAGGTAATAATTATAAAGCTAGTGATATCTTATCAGAACAACACTTTACTAAACCACCTGCAAGATATACAGAAGCGAAACTAATTAAAGAGATGGAAGACTTAGGAATAGGACGTCCTTCTACTTATGCTAAGACTATTGATACTATTAAAGATCGTGGTTATGTTAAAATGGAAGATAAAAAGTTTGTGCCAACAGAAATTGGTATTGAAACTACTGATAAACTTCAAGAGTTCTTTAGTGACATAATAAATGTAGAATATACTAAAAATATGGAAGAAGAGCTTGACAAGATAGCAGAAGGTAATTTAGTTTGGAATGAAGTTTTAAAAGAGTTTTATGATGTCTTTGAACCTCGGGTTAAAAAAGCTTTTAGTGATATGGAGAAGAAGGAAGCCGAAGAAACAGGAGAAATGTGCCCAGAGTGTGGTAGTCCACTAGTAAAAAGAACTGGTCGTTATGGAGAGTTTGTCGCTTGTTCTAATTATCCAGAATGTAAATATGTAAAGAAAGAAGAGAAAAAAGTAATAGAAGTATGTGATTGTCTTAAATGTGATGGTAAAATACTAGAGAGAAAAACAAGACGTGGAAAAACTTTCTATGGTTGTAGTAACTTTCCTAAGTGTAAAGAAGCTTTTTGGGATAAACCTACTGGAGAGAAATGTCCAAACTGTGGTGAGATGCTTGTAGAAAAAGATAACAAAATAAAATGTAGCAAATGTGACTATGAAAAAGCCTAATAAAAGGGCTTTTTTTCTAAACTTTTTTGGTATATAATTAATTAAGGTGATGATATGAAAAAATCTTCTAGAGTTGAATATCAGCAAAATAAAAGAAGAAAGAAAAAGCTTAGATTCAGAAAATGGGTTATTGTTGTGTTTCTTCTTTTCTTTCTTGGTATTTTTACTTTTTCAGCTTATAAAATATATGCTTGGTATAGTGATAATAAAAAAGTAGATAATTTATCTGATGATGTGCTAAAAAATACAAAAGTTAAAGAGAAAAAAGATAATGATAATACAGAAAATGTTAATCCTCCTGAGGATGTTTCTAATGACTATTGGGATTATATTAAAATGAATCTTTTAGAAGTTGATTTTAATGAACTACTTAAGAAAAATCCTGATACAGTAGGTTGGATTCAAGTAAAGGGAACAAATATAAATTATCCTTTTGTTCAAACTACTGATAATAGTTATTATTTAACTCATGCTTTTGATGGCTCTAAAAATGAAGCAGGCTGGGTTTTTATGGATTATCGTAATGATCCTGTTAATTTTAATCAAAATACTATTCTTTATGCTCATAGTAGATTAACTGGATCTATGTTTGGAAGTTTAAAAAATATTTTAGAAAGTTCTTGGTATACAAATAAAGAAAATCATATTATAAGACTATCTACTCCTACAGAAAATACTATGTGGCAAGTATTTAGCGTTTATACTATCCCTAAAGAAAGTTATTATATAACACCTAGTTTTAATAGCGATGAAGCTTATGGAGAGTTTTTAAATACTATGAAAAGTAGAAGTGAAGTAGACTTTTCTGCAGAAGTTAATACTAATGATAAAATACTTACTTTATCTACTTGTAAAGATAATTTTGGTAATAGAGTAGTTATGCATGCTAAATTAATAAAAAGAGAAACTAGGTAAAAAAGTGTAAAATTAATATTTTTATATATAGAGTATATAAAGCCGGTTCAAAAAATATTATTTTAGGAGATTGACTTAAGTCTAAGAATTTAGTATGCTTGTAATGAGGATAAGGTGAGACTACTTATCTAAAAAAATGAAGGAGGATGTATGATGAAAAAAATTAGTCTTTTTGCTACTATATTCGTTGCATTCTTTGCATTCGGTGTAGTAAATGTAAGTGCTAAAGAAATAGCAGTTAATGATGAAGTAACATTTAAAGATGCAATAAACTCTGCTGAAACAGGAGATACTATCGTTCTAAGTAATGATATAACAATATCATCTAAAAAAAATGCTCCTGCTATTAGTGGTAAAGAAATTACTATAGATGGTAAAAACTTTACTATTACAGGTTGGAGAGATGAAGAAGGTTCATTATCAAATGATCAAAGTATTATTACAGCAGGGCCTGATGGAATTGTTCATCTAAAAAATGTTACATTAACTAATGCTCAAAAATATGGAGTACATGCATATAATGGAGGTTATGTTAGTTTAGATAATGTAAGTATTAATAATTGCCGTTATGGCGGAATTTTACTTAATGCTGCAACTATTGAAATTATTAATTTAAATTTAGGATTCAATGGTCAAAATCCTGATGGACAAGGTGGAATTCTTAATAATGGTATTGAAGTATCAACATCAGTAAAATTAACAGATCCAAATGCAGTACCTAGTATTATTATGAATGGTACTATAAATTCTACAGAAAAAGATAATGTAATTTATTTTGCTTCAGATGCTAATGATAATACAACAGGATTTATCGTAGAAAATACTGAAAATACAACAGATAAGGTTTTAGTAAATGGTAATACTGCTGTAATTACTGATGCTAATAATGAAGTAAAATATGAAAGTAACGAATTAAAAGAAGGAACAGCTTTTGAAGGAGAAGAATATACTCCTAATATTGAAGTAACTGATCCAGTTGAACCAACTACTCCAGAAGAAGTAACTGAAGATGTTAGTAATGAAGAAAATCCTGAAACTAGTGATGGCATCTTGCTATTCTTAGGATTAACTGTTGTTGGATTTGCTGGTACAGCTTTAGCATACAGAAGACTTCATAATTAATAAGAAGAAGTATTGCTCTTAAGTAATACTTCTTTATTATATGTAAAGAGTTTTAAATAGTTGGAAATTTAATTGACGGTTAGAAGAATATCTAGTATACTTAAATCAAGATAAGAGGTAATCTTATTTTAAAAATGAGGAGGAAATATGAAAAGAAAAATGAACTTTGTTCTTGCTTTCTTAATTGGTTTTTTGTAGTAATGCCTAATGTTAATGCAAAAACAACTGTTAATGATCAGGAATATGACAGCCTTGAAGATGCTATTAATTCTGTAGGAAGTGCGGAAGCTACTTTTAAGCTTACTAGTGATGAAATAGGTAGCCCTAAAACTATTAATATCCCAGCAGGAGCAAGTTATACAATTGATGGAGGTAACTTTACTGTAAATTATAGTTTTAATTTAGATGCTACAGCAGCAGAAAATAGTAGTCTAAAAGTAATGAATTTAATTATGGATGGTAATAATTCTTTAGGAATGGCTATTACTTCTCAAAATCAAAGTACTAAGCCTAATGAATTAACTTTATCTGTAACTAATTCAACTATTAGAAATTATAAGTCTAAAGGATTATATTTAACTAATATCAAAAATTTACTTATTGATAATGTTAAATTTAATGATTTAGCGACTACTACCCAAACATGGTGTACAGGAGATTATGCTTTAGATGTTAATTTAATAGGAGTACAGAATGCGGAAATAACTATTAAAAATTCTATATTCGCAGGTCATTCTGGTGGTAATTCTCCAATTAAAGTAACTCAAAGAGGTGGCTTTGATGACATTAATACTGATATACCATATTATAAAGAAGGACATTCTAATACACCTGCTAGTATTAAATCATTAGTAGTAGAAAACTGTGATTTTACTGATGTTACTGGTAATAGCAAAGGGGATGTAATTATTGGTTCAAGTCCTAATGATGATGGTACTGCTAGAACTAGTGCAACAGCATATAATTATAAAGTAGTTGCTAAAGAAGGAACAACTACTGAAGTATATACTAGAAGTACAAAAGAAGCTGAAGAAAATGGTACTAATAAACCAGTTGTCGTTGAAGCAGGAAGCCCATTAATGCAATTAACTAATTATGTTTTAAATTCTGATGATGGAAACATTAATTTAGAAGTTAATGGAACACATCAATTAGATTATTATTTTGGTGATAAAGGTGCAATTATTGTTAATGCTCCTGCAGTAACATTTAGAAGTAGTGATGATAGTATTGTGTCTGTATCAAGTGATGGAGTTCTTACTGCTAAAAAAGCTGGAACTGCAACAATATATGCAACATATGATAGTGGAGAATATAACTGGCAAGTTAATGTTGTAAAAGCAACAGAAGATGGAGCAGTAGAAGAAGTTGAAAATCCTAACACTAGCGATGGAGTATTACTATTCTTAGGCTTAACAGTTGTAGGTTTTGCAGGTATTGCTTTAACTTATAGAAGACTTCATAATTAAAATGTAAAAGTACTAGTTAAATTTACTATCTAGTGCTTTTTTGATGTTTACTTTTTTCTAATTATTTGCTATTCTTATAATAGGAAGGAGGAAAAGAAGGAATGAAAAAATTTAGAAATGGCATACTAACTTTATCATTTGCATTTATTATGGTAATGGCTTTAGGTGTCGTTAATGTTAATGCTGCTGATTACGATCTTGCAACTGAAATGGGTAACTTATTAGGTGGTAATCCTTTAACTTTAACAGCAGAAGATTCATTATCTTATAATGGTGAAGTATGGTTTGGTGATGATGGACGCTTTACTATCAATAGTGGAGAAGTAACTTTCCAATATACTGGTGGAGTTGTTAATATTACTGTTAATGCTCCAGTTGGTAATAGTAATGTAACTTTAAATGAGGGAAAACAATTTATTACTCAAGTTGAAGTAGGAGATATGAAAGCACCAGTTAATTTTACTATTAGTGATTCATCAATATTAAATGTTAATGGTACTTTAGTAATTCCATCAGGTGTTGAAAGTGTTATTATTAATAATGGTAACCTTAATATTAATGCTGGTGGTAGCTTTGAAATTAGAGATAGAGCTGCTAACTATCAAGGAACAGGATTTCTTAATGTCTTTGGTAATATAGTTATTTATGGAAATTCTGGTGATAATATTGGCAGTCAACAGATTAGATTACATGAAAATGCTAATGTTTATTCAGAAGCAGATATCTTAGATAATCTTGTAATTTCTAAAGCTGATAGTGATACTGCTACATATGAAATTATTGAAAATACTAATAATACTTATGAGTCTGTAACTGCTAATATAGGTTTAAGAGAATTCCCTTATGCATATACTGTAAAAGCTAAAGAAATTGAAGAAATTCCTGTAACACCTGGTGAAGATACAACTACCACTGAAGAAGGAACATCTACTGAAAATGTAGAAAATCCAGAAACTAGTGATGGTGTTTTACTATTCTTAGGTTTAACTATTGTAGGCTTTGCAGGAGTTGCCCTTGCCTATAGAAGACTTCATAATTAAAAGAATTTAAGCATTGTTTAGGCAATGCTTTTTTCTTTTCTAACAAAATTGTAAGGAAATAATTATTAATATTATGTTATTATTTAGTTAGGTGATAGATAATGAGACAAAGACTAAGAGATATTATATTTTTAATATTAGGAATAACTTTAACAATTATTTTCTATACCATAGTTATACCTTTCCTTGCAATTATAGGTTTAATTAAAGTAATCTCTGTTATTAGACACTTTAAATCTAGACATAAATATGCTAAAATTAATCCATAAGGTCGTGATTATATGAATATTTAGATTATTATGATGAAAATGGTAATTATTTAGGTTATAAGAGTCGTGATGAAGTTCATAAAGAAGGACTTTGGCATAATACTGTTCATTGTTGGTTGTATGAGACGGATGGAAGTGTTTATTTTCAAATAAGAAGTAGTAGTCATAAGTTTTATACAACTGCCTCAGGTCATGTTTTAAAAGGTGAGACTATTAAAGAAGCATTTAGGCGAGAAATAAATGAGGAAATAGGACTTGATATAGATAGTAGTGATGCAACATTCGTTGGTGTTGTGCCATGGCGAATGGATAAAATGAAAAATGGTGTTCTTATTAAAGATAGAGCGAAAGCGAATGTTTATGTTGATTTATTTGAAGGAGATATTAATAGTTTTAAATTTGATCCTAAAGAGGTGCTAGGTGTTGTTAAAGTAAAAGCAAAAGATGCTTTAGAGTTATTTAAAAATGGCAAAGGTGAGATTCCTGCTATAATTATTACTACTAAAGATAATAAAAATATTAGAGAAAATAGAATGGTTACTATAGACGATTTTCTAGTTCAAGATAATGAAAATGCTTACGATAAATATAAAGATGTGTTAAATAAAATAATAGAAGTTACTAAATAGATGGTAATTTCTTTTCTATTTTGGTACAATAACTATAAGAATAGGAGAGATTAAGTTGAAAGATGCTTATACTAAGAGTAGTGTTGATGTAATAAAAGAATTAAATAGCAGTACTGATGGTTTAACTGATAAAGAAGCTTCTATTAGATTAGAAAAATATGGTTTAAATGAAATAGAAAGAACAAAACAAAAGACTCTCTTAGAAATGATTGTAGAACAGCTTAAAGATAAAATGATTTTAATACTTTTACTGGCTTCAATTCTTTCTTTTTTATTAGGAGAATATGCTGAAGGAATAGTTATACTAGTAATAATATTTATCAATGCAATAATAAGTATAATACAAGAGAAAAAGGCCCTTGATGCCATAGATGCCTTAAGAAATATGAATGCTCATTATACTACCGTTATAAGAGGTGGTAAGAAGAAAAATATTTTAACTAAAAATGTTGTCGTAGGTGATATTGTCTATTTAGAAGATGGTAATATTGTCCCAGCTGACATGAGATTAATAGAAGAAAATGGTCTAAAAGTAGATGAGTCATCTCTAACAGGAGAAAGTGTACCTGTAGAGAAGGATGCTAATGGTATTTTAGATGAAAATACAACGCTAGCTGATAGAGTAAATATGGTTTACTCATCAACAATTATTTCTTATGGGACTGCTTTAGGAGTAGTAACGGCAACTTCCAAAGATACAGAAGTAGGTTCTATTGCTACAATGTTAGAAGATACTGATAGTATTGATACCCCATTAAAAAGAAAACTTAATAAAGTAGGGAAGATTTTAAGTATTATTGGGGTTTTAGTTGCAGTTTTAATCTTTGGCATTGGTCTTTTATATGGTAGAGACTTTATTTCTGTTTTAATGGTAGCTATATCTCTTGCTATTTCTGTAATACCAGAAGGACTTCCTGCCACTGCAACCATTGTCATGGCTTTAGGTGTTTCTCGTATGGCTAAGAAAAATGCTTTAGTAAAGAAACTTCCTGCTGTTGAAGCATTAGGTAGTGCCACTGTTATTTGTTCTGATAAGACCGGAACTCTTACTTTAAATAAGATGACTGTAACTAAGTGTGTTTTATACAGCGATATTATTAATAAAAGTAAAGATAATAATTATAGTGATGAATTAATAAATTGTGCATGTTTATGTAATAATGCTTATCTTGATAAAGATAAAGTAATAGGAGACCCTACAGAAGGATGTTTATTAAGTTATGCTAAAGAGCTTGGTTATGATATTAAAAAGATAAAAAGTAATAAAGTTCTATTTCAAGAGCCCTTTGACTCTATTAGAAAGAGAATGAGTGTCGTTATTAAAGATAAAAAAGGTTATCTTCTTTATAGTAAAGGAGCTCCTGAAGAATTAATTGATGTTTGTAATTTTGCTATAGTAGATGATAAAAAAAATAAACTTACTAAAAAAGATAAAGAGTTAGTAAAAGAGTACTGTATCACTTTATCTAGTAAAGGTTTAAGACTATTAGGTTTTGCTAGTAAAAACATCCCATCTCTTCCTCATGAAGGAGAAAAGATAGAAGAAGATTTAACTTTTATTGGTATTATGGGTATAATTGACCCTCCAAGAGAGGAAGTGAAACATGCTATTAGTACTTGCAAGGAAGCAGGTATTAAAGTAATTATGATTACAGGAGATCACAAATTAACAGCTACATCTATTGCTAAAGACCTAGGAATTTATAAAAAAGGGGATTTAGTTATTGATGGAGAAGAACTAAGTAAAATGAGTGATTTGAAACTTCGCAATACTATTAAAAATATTTCTGTCTTTGCAAGAGTAACTCCTAAAGATAAACTTAGAATTGTTAATGCCCTAAAGAAAAATAAAGAAATAGTTGCGATGACAGGAGATGGTGTTAATGATGCCCCTGCTCTAAAGACAGCTGACATTGGTGTTGCTATGGGCATTACTGGTACTGATGTTGCCAAAGATGCCGCCGCTATGATTTTATTAGATGATAACTTTACAACAATAGAAGAGGCCGTTAAAGAAGGAAGAAGAGTATATCGTAATATTCAAAAAGTTATTCAGTACTTATTAGCAGGTAATATCGCCGAAGTCTTAACTATCTTTGTTACAATGCTATTTAATCTTTCTAGCCCTTTACTAGCTGTTCATATCTTATTTATTAATCTTGTAACTGATACCTTACCATCTCTTGCTCTTGGAATAGATCCAGCAAGTCCTAATATTATGAAACATAAACCCGTAAAACAAGGAAGTTTATTTGAAAAAGGTCTTGCCTTTAGAATAGGTTTTTATGGCATTTATCTTGCCATCATCACACTAGCCGCTTACTTTATAGGAACAAATGATAGTTTTAATGTTGGTATGACTATGGCCTTTACTGTTTTATGCCTATCGCAAATATTCCATGCTCTAAATCAAAGTTCTAGTGAAACATCTCTATTTAGTAAAGATTATCCAAGAAACAAAATGTTATATTTTGCCATGTTAGGTTCCATCGCTTTCCTTTTAATAGTTCTATTTATAACACCTATAAGAGATTTTTTCTCCCTTAGTGTTCTAACAAGAAGTGAATGGTTAATAGTTATATTATTATCACTTTCACCTATATTAGTAGTAGAAATGTTTAAAGCGATAAAAAGATATTTATCTAGAAATATACTATGAAATATATAAAATATTATAGAAAAAGAAATACAGTAAATTAATGTAAAAGTACACACGAGTTAATATTAGTGTGTGCTTTTACTTTAAAATATTTTAGTCTATAAGAAATATAGGTTCTTTACGCATTTATGCACAACATTTTTATTTTTTGTGCATAAATGCGAAAAATACCTTTACCTTAATAAAATATAATGCTACAATAATGACGTAGGTGAGATATTATGGGAAAAAAAGAAGAAATTTTAAATGTTGTAACTAGAAATGGTGGTTATATCACAACGAAAGAGTTGACTAAATATAATATAAGCAGTCGTTTTTTAACGTCTTTAGTTAAAGAAAAAAAACTAAGTAGAGTATCAAGAGGTTACTATATTTTACCAAATGTTTTTTCTGATGATTTCTATATTATTCTTTCAAAATGTAAGAAAGCTGTTTTTTCGGATGCTACCGCTCTTTATCTTCATAATCTTTCTGATAGAATACCTTTAGTATATGATATTACTTTGCCTTATGGATATGGCAATTGTTATAAAGATATGTCTAATGTGTCTCTTCATTATGTAAAAAAGGAGCTTATTGATTTAGGTATGATAGAAATAGAGTCTCCTTTTGGAATGAAAATTAAAACTTATGATATAGAAAGAACTATTTGTGATATTATTAAAAATAAAAATAAAATGGATATTGAAGTTTTTACCAAAGCTTTAAAAGAATATTCAAGATTAAAAAATAAAGAT
>CALVVD010000137.1 GCA_944363745.1 uncultured Bacilli bacterium
CATATTCACTTAAACCATTATACATATTCATAAAAGCAAAGTTATAGGGATGATATCTACTTCCACTATTGCTAAAGCGGACTGAAAAAGTAGGAAAATCATATTCTTCTTTGCCTTGATAAAAAGTTATAGTAAAGGCTTCTTCTAATTTATTTATCTCTACTCTACTAGCTTCTTCTAGTGGAGCATCATCTGAATACCATTTAATAATGTTGTTTTGAAACAATTTTTCATAAGCATAATCTACCTTTTTAGACTCATTTGAATTTCTTGAGTTTAATTCTTCAAAAAGAAATGGATAATTTCCTTTATCTGTTAGTGGATATGGACGATGTTCTTTAATATTTTTATAAAGTTCATCAATCTTTTGATATAAAAAATAATTTTCTTTGGTAATAGTAAAAGTTTTCGATAAAGGCCAATCTTTAAAATTCTCTTCTGACCAGTAAGACCAATATAAATCTAGATTGCCTCCAAATATTATATCAAAACTTCCATTTTCAGTTGTTACCTTAAATCTATCATAACCATTTACATCTTTTGTTTTATTTATCTCAACCATAATTTACCTCCTGCTTTTATATTAGCATACTTTATTTAGTTTGCATTAATTCAATTAATTTTTTAGCACTATAGTTAGGTATGCTTTTACTTAATGTAACAATGCCTACTTCTCTTTTAGGGACTTTGGGAGTTACATTAATTTCATATAGTCTTTTTTCTTTTAAGTCATCTTCTATAAACTCTTTAGTAGCAAAACCAATACCAAAACCGGCTTTAACAAAATCTATAATAAGACTATAACTAACTATCTCATTAGGTATGTTAGTAGAAACATTATTACTTTTTAAATATTTATTTAAAAATCTTCTTGTATTACTAGGTTCTTTTTGCGTGATTAAGGGATAGTTAAATAACTCTTCTATCCTTATATTTCCTTCAGTCTTATTATAATATTCTTTATTTCCTATAAAGATATCATGTACTTCACAAATTGGAATAACTTTTAAATCTTTATTCTCTTCTATAGGAAGATTCGCAACTAATAAGTCTAAATCACCATTTCTTAAAGATTTTACAAGATTAGAAGTTAAATCATTTGTTATTTTAATATCTACTTTAGGATATTTTTTATGAAACTTTTCAAGGTAAGGCATAACAATATTTCTTGTAATAGTAGTACTTGCTCCTAGTCTAATTGAACCACTATCTAGGTTTAGATAGTTTAAGAAAGCATTTTCACCATTTCTAAATGATTCTACTCCTTTTTTAACATAGTCAAATAATACTTTACCTTCTTCTGTTAAAACTATTCCTTTCTTTGTCCTTATTAAAAGTTTGCCCCCAATCTTTTCTTCTAAGTTCTTAATCGATTGCGTAACAGCAGGTTGTGATATATACATAGATTCACTTGCTTTAGAAATACTACCATTTATTACTACTTCATAAAATACCTTATATAGTTCGTAATTAATATTCATATAATTTCTCCTTATATTTAATATAAATAATATATATTATACTTATATCATGCTTTTAAGTATAATGCAATTAAGGAGGAAGAAAAATGAATAATATAAGTGATAATGTTGTAAGTCCTAGGAGATTTATATTGTTAACTAGTACTAAGTTATCTTTAACTAATAATAAGAAAAATATAATTGTAACAAGTGGTCCTACAAATGAGAGAATTGATGCAGTTATGAAAATTACAAATATGTCTACAGGAGCTTTAGGTGCTAAAGTTGCCGATGAATTGTTAAGGGAAAAGGAGTTAGGTAAATTATACTATATATCGCCTAAGCTTGCCTATAAACCTAAAACTAAAAGCGAAAAACTTGAACTTGTTCAAATAGAATCAGCTTTAGATTTACTTAAGACTTTAAAAAATATTATTACTAACCATGAGATTTATGGAGTAGTGCATTCTGCCGCAGTTGGCGATTATTATGGAGAATATGCTATTACAGGTGAAATACTTGCATCTTTAATTGCAAAAGAAATATATAATAAAAAATTAAGTAAAGAGATGTTAGAAAAAACTATTTTAGATGTTATAAAAAATCCAGATATTATTACTGATAATACTCATAAGATATCATCATATCAAGATAATTTAATGGTTAAGTTAGGACTTACTCCTAAAGTTATTAAAAGTATTAAAGAGTGTGATCCTAATATTAAATTAATTGGCTTTAAGTTACTTGATGGTATTTCTAAAGAGGAATTACTTAGAGTAGCATCTAATTTAAGAGAAAAGAATAATGCAGATTATATTGTAGCGAATGATTTATCTAAAGTGGGGAAGGGAAAACATTATGCTACTATAATTAATGAAGATGGTATTTTTAAGGAGTGTGAAACTAAAGAAGAGATTGCTAAGTCTCTTAGAAAAATATTATTTAAACAATAAAAGACTCATGTGAGCCTTTTTATATTTAATTATTTATTATTGATTTTAATTCTCCCATACGTGATGTTGGGATGAATCCTGGTCCTGATGCAATTACATCAGGAATTCTATTTACTATAGTAGCACAAGTTAATCTTACTGTATCTGGTTTTTCAATTACTAAAGTTGTATCTGGTTCACCATAAATAGTCCAATCATTTCTATCAAACTCTTCTTTATTGTAAACTTTACCTATACATTCTGTTTCTAATGTTATTCCTTCTTTTGTTTCTGTTGTAACAACAGCACTCATACCTGTTGCCATACCTGCTTTAACTGTCATTCCTAAAGTAGATGATTCGATATCATAATCGTTAAACTGAGGAACACATTTTTGTCTTTGACTTACTACGGTTAAACCTAATTTATCACAAAGCCAACCGTTAACGTTCCACATATATGATGGAGAGTAAGTTCCACTTTCTATTACTTTCCTTCTTTCTTCATCACTTATTTCATCGGCACTTGCTACTTGTTGTTCAAACTCTTCTTTTGTAAGTCCTGCGCCATGTGCTTTAGCAAGGGCAATACCATAGTCTTCTACATTATAAGAAGAGCTTCCTTTTATCTTAGTAATATTATGAGTTGCACCTATTAACGTAGTAATTAAATTACCCCAGAAAGCATCTTGATAACCTGTTCCTGTAATTGTACAGTTATTTTCTTTAGCAAGTTTATCAATTTTTTCTGTTAAAGTAGGGTTAGAGTTCATTGGATAGAATGCTTCTTCACAAGTAGTAATAGCATTAACTCCACATTTTGCACATATCATTAAAGGTTCTTCTAGATCTGATAGTAGACTCATAGTAGTAACAATAACACAGTCAGGTTTTAATTCAGTTAATAACTTTTCTGCATTTTTAGCATCTTCAACAATAACACTAGTATTATTTATTCCCATGATTTCACCGATATCTTTTCCTATAACTGCAGGATTGATATCAACTGCACCTACTATAGTACCTCCATTATCTATGACATATTTCATAGTATAAACACTCATTTTTCCACAACCATATTGGAATATTCTTAATCCTTTCATTTTTACCATCCTTTCTATATATTAATTATAGCATTTTACCTATACTTAAATATGTAATTTACAAAAAAAGTTATACTTTTTAGTATAACTTTACATATTATTCATTCTTTTCTTTATCTTCTATTTTATTACTTATCGATTTTAGAGTCTCTAAATATTCTTTTTCTACAGGGCTTAATGTTTTTACTTGATATTTTTTGTATTCATCTTTAGCCTTCTTTATTGCCTCATTATGACTAACTGTACCTTTACCTTTCAACAACTTTTCTCCAGTGCTAGAAAGGATTACATCTAACTGTTTAATATAATCATCCATATGCATTGGATTATGTTTAATCGCTTGTATCTCAGCAAAATCAAAATATCCTGAGACTAAATTATTTAATATTTTTAATTCTTCTTCTGTTAAATAGTTTTTTGCAATGATGACGTCACTCATTATTGGTAAATCACCTTTAAAAGTAGTTAATCCCATAAACGGCTTATCTGAGTCTGCTCTTTCATAAATTACTTCTGGTGCAGTATGTCCATGTGCGGCATAATGAAGTTTATTTTGGACAATTTTGAAAAATTCTATTGATTTACTATCTTTGGGGTCATAATCTATTGCAGTTGCATACAAATCAAGTACTTGCCTATATAATACCTTTTCAGATGACCTTATATCTTTAATTCTTGCAAGCAACTCTTTCCAATAATTTCCTCCTCCATTGCCTTTAAGTCTTTCATCATCCATGGTAAAGCCCTTAATCATATACTCTTTTAACCTTTCTGTTGCCCACTTTCTAAAATTAGTAGCAACTTTAGATTTAATTCTATACCCTAGAGAAATAATCATATCTAAATTATAATATTTAACTTTTCTTTCAACATTTCTATTTCCTTCTTTTTGAACTGTCAAGAATTCCTTGACAGTTGAATTCTCACTTAACTCTTCCTCATCAAAAATATTTTTTATATGTGAACTAATATTTTGTTTAGTTGTATCATATAAATCAGCCATTTGTTGTTGAGATAGCCATACTGTTTCATCTTCTAGTTTTACATCTATCTTTGTCTTACCATCATCCAATTGATATATTATAATGTTGTTTTTCTCTTCCATGAAAACCTCCTTTAATTTACATTTTTTATTTTAATAGCAGTTATAGTTGAAATGATTATGTGTATATATTAACATACACTTTTACAAATGTATAGTATCATTTTAATTTTATTTTTACAAAAAACACTTATGACTTAATGAGGTCACAAGTGTTCTTAATATGTTTTTTATTTTTTAATTATTTTATATTTTAACCATATATAAGAGTCATCTAATTTATTACACTCAATTAATTGTAAAGCTTTCAACTTATTTAATTCGTTTACTGTGCTAATAGAATCTCCATCTATTAGTGTCGAAGTATCCCTACCTCCTACTAATAATGGTGCAATTACAACATTAACATAGTCAATTAAATCTTCTCGTAAAAATTTTCCATTTAAATTCCCACCAGATTGGATTGTTAGCTTTTCAGCATTATATTTTTGTTTCATATCAGCTAATAAAGTTTTTAAATCTAAAACTTCATAATAAAGAATATCTAAGTTTTCATACTTTTCTTTTAAGGAAAAAGCTATATGATTTTGATTTGTAGTTACTAATATTAACTTTTCTACCCAATTACATAGATAATCAATTCCGTGCTCATTTAAATGAAGTTTGTTGTCAATAATTATAAAACTGACATCTACTTTCTCGTGATATTCTTTTCTATCATTAACGCCAATTTTAGCCATTACTCTACCAGTATTTAAAGAATAATAATCTGTTGTTGCTTCTATTTCGTAATATTGATGTAATCCTTCTTTTACACCTTCAATTTGACACCAATCTTTATCAGCATCTAAATTATCACTATTCCCACTATTTATTTTTCCATCTAGTGATTCTAGCATAAATAGTGTAGTTACAGGTCTTTCCATTTTTTCTCCTTTAATGTAATTTTACAAAATACTTATAGGATAAAGCTTTATTTATTTTTTCCACAACATTGTTTATATTTCTTACCACTTCCACATGTTCAAGAAATCCAAGTATTTATAGTATTTATGTTATTTACGTAATTACTGGTATTTCAAGGCTTTGTGGCACTGGTAATAAAAATATTTGTGGTATTTATAGTACTATCAGTACTATGTTTACCTTATATTTTGGAAACCAAATGGAAACATTGTGTGCATCCGTTTACATAGTTTATTATAACACACTTTTTTATAAATTACATTTTCGTTTTTTAAATTTTATTAGAATACTCCACGATCAATTTTCTTTATTTTATAA
>CALVVD010000138.1 GCA_944363745.1 uncultured Bacilli bacterium
CTCTCTTTTAGATGTATTAAATGTAGTAACAAATGCTAAGACTACAACTATTCCTGTAGTTAATTCTAAAGGTATTTTACAAGGCTTAATTACAAGAGGTAGTCTTCTTACTTCCTTAAGTAGTCAATTCTTAGAAGGGAGTGATGAGTAATGGAGTTTTTAGAATATATTGAAAGTAACATTAATGAGATTATCTCTTTATTAATAGAACATATTGAACTAACTTTTTTATCAGTCTTACTTGCTATTGTAATAGGTGTTCCTATTGGTATTTTAATAAGTTATGTTAAAAAGATTAATAAACCAGTTTTAGGTGTTGCAAGTGTTATTCAAGCGATACCTAGTATGGCTCTTTTAGGTTTTGCTATTCCTTTTCTTGGCATTGGTACAACACCTGCTATTGTCATGGTAGTTTTATATTCCTTACTACCAATTATTAAGAACACTTATACAGGTATTAGTAACATTGATAGTAATATGATAGAG
This sequence comes from uncultured Bacilli bacterium, assembly GCA_944363745.1. The sequence goes on from CALVVD010000138.1 coordinate 487, forward strand.
TCAGCCACTGGTATTGGTCTAACTAAATGGCAAATACTTTATAAAATTCAAATTCCTCTAGCCTTACCAGTAATTATGGCAGGAATTAGAATAAGTGCTGTTACAGCGGTAGGTCTAATGACAATGGCTGCCTTTATCGGTGGAGGAGGTCTAGGTTATCTTGTCTTTTCAGGTATTAGAACTGTTAATAACTATCAAATACTAGCAGGAGCGATACCAGCATGCCTTTTAGCATTGGCAGTTGACTATATTATCGGTATAGTTGAAAAACTAGTAACCCCTATAAGCCTTCAAAAAAATAATGATTTAGACAAAAAGTTACTGAAGAAGAAAAGATTACATCAAAAGATTATCTTGCTAGTAACTGCGATCATAGTAGTTATAATATTCGCTTATACATTAATATCATCAAATAGAAATGATAATGCTATTGTTGTTGGTAGCAAAGATTTTACAGAACAAAATATTCTTTGTTATATGGTTAGTGATGCAATTAAAGATAAAACTGATTATGAAACAGTTGAAAACTGTAATTTAGGTGGTACCCAAGTGTGTTTTGAAGCTTTAAAAAGAGGAGATATAGATTTATATATAGATTATACTGGTACTGTTTATGGCGATACTCTAAAATATGAGCCAATTACTGATATAGAAAAAGTTTATAATACCGTTAAGAGTGACTTAGATAGTAAATATAATATTGAAGTATTAGACCAAATGGGCTTTAATAATACCTATACTCTCGCTGTTAAACAAGAAACTGCCAATCTTTATAACCTAAAGACAATGAGTGATTTATCACGTGTTTCAAGTAATCTTGTTATCAGTCCAAGTCTTGAATTTATTAATAGAGAAGATGGACTAAATAGAGTAAGTAGTGTTTATGGTTATAACTTTAAAGATATTATTGGCATAGATGGTAGTCCAAGATATACTGCTTTAATAAATAATGAAAGCGATGTTGTAGATGCCTTTGCTACAGATGGACTGCTAAAGAAATTTAATCTTGTTGTCTTAGAAGATGATAAAAATGCTTTTCCACCATATTATGCAATACCACTTGTTAGAAGTGATACTTTAAAAGAGTATCCAGAAATAGAAGAAGTACTAAGTAGTCTTGGTAGTAAGTTAAATAATGATATTATGAGTGAGTTAAACTATAGAGTAGATGAACTAGGAGAAAATCCAAGAGATGTGGCAAGAGAATATCTTGATAGTATAGATTTTTAAGATTATAATAATTTGAAACAAAATATATTTATGAGAGGAGCATTTTATGGTAGTAATTGTAGGAGGAATAATTGTAAAAAATGATAAAGTTTTACTAGTACAAGAAGCTAAAAAACAGTGCTATGGTAAATGGAACATACCTGCTGGTCATTTAGAGTTAAATGAAAGCATATTAAGTGGTGCTATTAGAGAAATAAAAGAAGAAACTGGTTGTGATGTAGAACTTACTGGCATACTTAATATTGCAAGTAAACAATTAGAAAATGATACTTTAGTAATGCTTACATTTATGACAAGATTATTAAACGAAAATATTGCTTATAATAAAAATGAAATACTTGATGTAAAATGGTTTGATATCGATTTTGTTCTAACTAATATGGATAATGATTTAAGAGATTTGAAAGCTATTAAAAAGCCAATTATTAATTATAAAGAAAGTAATATTGGTTCAATAAAATTAATTAGTGAAATATAAAAAGTAGGTGTAAGAAAAATGATTATTACAAAAGAAATGTTAAATAAAAAAGTTCCTAAAGATATGTTTCCAACGAGGTTTGATAGTGCAACTGATTTATATATTAATACTAAAAAGGGATTATTACTATACAATATTAACCCAACTACATGGAATTTGTTATATCCTTTCTTTGCACAGAGTAATAAATTTACTATCAATAGTTATAATATAAAAAATAAAGATATTACTTTTAAGGAATTAATTGATATTTATAAAGAGGTTTATAATAGAGAATATGTAGAAAAGCAAGGATATAATGAGGATAAACGGAAGCAAGTGTTAATAGAAGAATTTAATGATACGTTTAAATTAAATAATACTACTATAAATGATAAATTAGATTTTCATTATGAGTTAAAATATTCTAAATCTAAAAATGTATATACTTTTTACTATTTAGAAAGTTACATTGTAAATAGAGTAGATTTTAAATCTTTAATTTCTCAAAGAATTTATCCACAAGAATTTTTAGATTTAGATAGTTATAATAATGAAATAGAAATAAATGGTGTTAAGTTAGTTGATAGTTTGATTTATATTTTAAAAGATAAAGAAAAAATTAAAATACTAAAAAATAATGTATTAAAATTATAGTTTCATCAATCTTGAAAATAAGATATATTTATGATATGATGAATATGTAAAGAAAATTTACATATAACTAAAAAAGAGGAATACCTAGTTACGCTTTTGGGTATTTGCCTCAAATATTGTATTTATGCAAACACCCTAATTACAATGTTGATGTAATAGGGTGCTTTCTATCTAAAGATGATTAAAAGAATAATAATAATCAACAAAACAACTATTAACATATCTTTCTTACTCATAAGCAGTTCCCCTTTCTACCCCTGAATTAAAGTTGAAGAAAGAGGCAAAACACCCATTACTAAGTATTCCTAATTGATATACTAGCATATCTGATATAATAAATCAATCGAACAAGATACATTTTTTATAGAAATTTTGTTTGTAATTATAAAGAAAGGAAAGATTAACAATGAAAATAAAATATAATGTTTCTAATATGCATTGCACAGGATGTGAAAATAGAATAAAGAACTCTTTAAAGATGATAAAAGGTGTTAAGAGTGTTCTAGCAGACTATAATACTGGAGAAGTTATTGTAGAGCTTAAAAATGAGAAAGTAAGTGAAAAGATTAAAGACCTACTTAATAATCTTGATTTTCCTGTAACAAGTGAAGAAATTGTTAAATAAAATACTTAGACTAAAATTAATCTAAGTATTCTTTTATTTTACTGTAACTATTAACTAAAACTTCTTCTATACCTCTTTTACAATTAGCAGGAGAAGG
>CALVVD010000139.1 GCA_944363745.1 uncultured Bacilli bacterium
TACTACACTTTTACTCATTTTCTTCCTCCATAAAGTCTTTAAATAGACTATAAATATATTTTTCGATATCAAATTCTTGTAAGTCTTTGGCTGTTTCACCTAGACCTATATATTTTACAGGTAGGTTTACTTCTTCTTTAATAGCTAGGACTATTCCACCTTTAGCAGTACCATCTAGTTTAGTTAAGATTATACCAGTTATGTCAGTTATTTCTTTAAATGCTTTCGCTTGACTTATACCGTTTTGACCTGTTGTAGCATCTATAACTAAAATAGTCTCATCTGGGGATCTATCTATTATCTTTTTAATTACTCTATTAATCTTTTCAAGTTCCATCATTAAGTTAGTTTTATTTTGTAACCGTCCTGCTGTATCGATAAAAACAGTATCAATATCATTATTAATAGCATATTCTAATCCTTCATAGATAACACTAGCAGGATCTACTCCTTCACTTTTACCATAGAAGTCAACACCAATTCTCTCAGCCCATTCTTTTAACTGTTTAGTCGCTCCTGCTCTAAAGGTATCTCCTGCTATTAAAAGAACTTTTCTATTTTTCTCTTTTTCTTTACTAGCAAGTTTAGCGATAGTAGTAGTCTTACCTACACCATTAACTCCTACAAACAAATAGACTGTAGGGTTTGTTTCATGTCTATTTAAATTAGTAGATAATACTTCTCCACTTACATAGATAATAAATAATTCATCTACTATTATCTCTTTTAAAAGAGAAGGATCTGTTATCTTTTCTTCTTTTACTCTTTTTCTTAACTTTTCCATAAAGTTCATAACAGTATTTACACCAATATCAGCATTAATTAGAATTTCTTCTAACTCTTCAAAGTATTCTTCATCTACTTTACTATGATGTTTAGTTAAGTCTAAAAGACGTGATGAGAAAGTATTACGACTTTTTGTAAGTCCTTTATCATAAACTTCTAGGCTATCATGTTCTTCTTTTATTTCTTTTTCTTCTTTTTTTACAAATTTATCTTTTAATTTTGAAAATAAACCCATATATATCACCTAAAATTATTTTATCATAATTTTCTTTGTCTTTAAAGAACATTGTAGGTAATTAGGGTTGTAATCATATTATTATAGCCAGTAAAGGGATGAACTCTTACTTTGTTTGTTTCATCTATTTCTAGAAAAGTTTTATCATTATCTTCTATTAAATAAGATAGTTTTACGCCAAAGAAATCTGCTATTATTCTAATATTACTAAGTTTTTCTCCTTTTCCTTTTACTAAATCTAATAGCGTTGTATAGGGAATGGGAATCTTTTGGGCAAGAAAAAAGTAACTTGATATTCCATTTAATTTCATTAATTCATTAAGTACTCTTATATTCATATTTCCTCCTACTAATTTTATTATAAACATTTATGGTACGAAATCAATAGTTTAAAGTGTCTTTACGAAAACTCGTAAATAGTTGTTTAATGCTTTAGAAATGGTTATACTAATATAATATAGAAGGTAGTGATAAAATGTTAGATAGTTTTATTTTTTGGGTAATTATTTATTTAGTATTTGCAGTTGTTTTTTCACAGACTTTTAAGAAGACTAATAGAGGAATGGAAGATGCAGGGGCTTTAACTATTTTATTAGAATTATTTACAGCTTTGTTTGCACTTTTGTTTTTACCATTATTTGATTTTAAAGTTTCTAATGATATTGATATTTATATTACTTTAGGAGTAGTTATTATAATTTATGCTGTTACTGATAGATTAAATATTGAAGCAAGATATGGGCTTGAACCTTCTACTTTTAGTATGTTAAAACAATTATCAACAGCATTTTTAGTAATCTTAGGAATTATATTTTTAGGTGAAGATATTTTAATTAATCAGATAATTGGTGGGTTGTTAATTATTACTTCTAATATTTTATTAGCGGTTAATAAAGAAGGAAAAATTACTTTTAATAAATACTTTGTTATGTCTTTTATTTCTAATTTTCTTTTTGCTATTGCTATGCTTATTAATGTTAATATATCTAGTGAATTTAATCTTGCTTTGTATACAATATTTACAGTTAGTGTTCCTGCTCTTTTAATATTTATATTTGGTAGATATAATTTAAAAAAATTAAAGCATGAATTTAGGTTATACGATAAGAAAAAATTTTTATTAGCTTCTTTTTCTTGGACAGTTATGTTAGTTTCTTCTGTTAGAGCATATCAATTAGGAAGTGTTAGTGTTGTCGCTCCTCTTTTGACTTTAACAGTAATTTTAAATGTTATTTATGAGTTTTTTGTTAATAAAAATAGAAAAGAACTTATTACTAAGTTAATACTTGGTAGTTTAATTGTTATAGGTGTTATACTAATTAAAATGTAAGAATAAATCCTCTTTAGAGTAGCCAATAGTAATTATTTACATATAATACTTTGAACTGAAAGGAGGATTTTAGTTTGAAAAAGACAATTATTTATATTGGGGTTATTTTAGTTATATTTTTAGGAGCTTGTGCTGTATTATTTAACTTTAATAAGAAGGATGATAGTAAGGATTTAGAGACTGTAAGACTTGCTGAAGTAGCACACTCTATTTTCTATGCACCTATGTATGTAGCGATTGAAGAAGGTTATTTTGAAGATGTGGGAATTGATATTGAACTTAGTCTTGCTAATGGGGCAGATAAAGTAAGTGCAGCGGTACTTGCAGGAGATGCTGATGTTGGTTTTGCAGGAAGTGAAGCGACTATTTATGTATATAATGGTGGTGAAAAAGATTATCTTAAGACTTTTGCAAGATTAACTCAGAAAGATGGTTCATTTATTGTAGCACGTGAAGATATTAAAGATTTTACATTAGATGATTTAGTTGGTAAGACCATTATTGGTGGTAGAGCGGGTGGTATGCCTGAGATGACTCTTGAATGGGCTTTAACTGATGCAGGAATTGACCCTAAAAAAGATGTTAATATCGATACATCTGTGGCTTTCTCTGCCATGAGTAGTGCCTTTATAGGAGGGACAGGTGACTTTGTCGCTTTGTTTGAACCTAATGCTTTACAACTTGAACAAGAAGGTTATGGTTATGTTGTGGCAAGTTTAGGAGAATTAGGAGGAGTTGTTCCTTATACGGCTTTCTTTGCAAGAGATAGTTATTTAAATGAGAATGGAGAGTTAATTGAAAACTTTGTTAAAGCGATACAAAAAGGAATTGACTTTGTTCATAATAGTTCTGATAAAGAAGTAGCAGAAGCGATAATAGACCAATTCCCTGATACATCACTTGATGATTTAACTAAGATTGTAAAACGTTATAGATCTATTGATGCTTGGCCTGATAATACAGAGTTTAGTGAAGAAGAATTTGACCACTTACAAGATATTATGATTAATGCTAAAGAATTAGATAGTAAAGTTCCATTTAGTGACTTGATGTATGAAAAATAATATATTACAAATTACACATTTATCTAAGAATTATCAAGATAAAACGTGCGAAATAGAAGCGATAAAAGATATTAATCTTAGTGTTAATGAAGGAGAGTTTATTGTAATAGTAGGACCAAGTGGATGTGGTAAAAGTACTCTTTTGTCAATACTTGCTAATTTAGAGACTAAATCAGGGGGAAATATTAAGTTTTCTAAAGATAATATAAAGTTAGGTTATATGCTTCAAAAAGATAGCTTATTTCCTTGGCTTAGTATTTTAGATAACTGCCTTTTGGGTCTTAAATTAAAGTGTAAAATAAGTATGGAGGATAAAGCTTATGTCTTAAAGCTTCTTGATACTTATGGGTTAAGTGAGTTTAAGGATAAGTTTCCTAGGAGTTTATCCGGTGGTATGAGACAAAGAGTTGGTTGTATGTTATTAAGACACAAAAAAAGAACGCTTATTCATCATCATAATAGTGTTCTTTTAAGTATTCTAGTTCATTTTTTGTTAATTCTTTACTAATTCTATGACATATAGGACAAACTAGATAATACTTTCTAAAACCTAATTTTGTTTTTGCTGGTTGAAATATAAAACCTAAAGCTGGTCCAACTAATCTTGCTAATACATAGTGTTCTCCAGTATTACCACAGTATAGACATTTTCTTGTAACTGTTTTTGTATTATTATCTTTCCATTCATTAGCACTTCCAGATGTAAAATACATATTTTATCCTCCTACTTTGCCTTATCTTCATCAAATAACATTTCTAAATATTTTAAAGATATTTTTCTTATACTTGCAATATCTGATACCTCATCACATAGTTTTACTACACACATTTCAATCATTGGATTAATAAAATCTTCTGGATATTTTTTCATTAAAGCATCAAGATTATCATCAATAATTTTACTAACTTTATTCCAAATAGATGTTGTTACTTCCATAGATGGTGATGTTAATGATTCTTCTATTAACTCTTCTTTTATTTCACCATTAAGTTCCCACGCTGCATCGCATTTTGAACATACTAAATATAGTTTTTTATTCCATTTTAGTATAGGAATAAAATATAACCTAAAGACACTAGCATACTCATACAAATTAAAATGTACATAATTCTTACAATTAGGACATTTATCTATTCCTATATAACCTACTTGTTTTCCTTTTTTACCCCAACCAAATAATACAGGTAGTCCCATACTAAAGCACCTCTTCTGACCAGTTAGATTTCATTAAATCTTTATAATTTTCTGCAATATCTTGGTCAAGGCATAATAAAAGTGTTAATGCGTCATCTGCTACTACATCAATCTGTGATAAATTTATAGACATTACATGAATATTCTTTTCATCACTTATTAAGTATCTTATTAAACTTTCTCGATTATTTAAATGATTAATTACTTTTAACATTTCAATTTCGTTGTTAGCTTTTGTAATAGAACTACTTATAACAACAATCCTATAAGTAGGTTTTACTGTTTCAACTGCTGCTATAACGTATCTAATTGGCATACCTATTTCATCATTGTAATTATTAATAATAATTTCGTCTTCATCCTCAATATATTTAACGTTATTTTCATCTAATCTTTCTTTTACTTTCTCTAAAGCTTCATTCATTTTTCTTACTCCTTTTCTTTATTCTATATGTACATCATAGCATTTTAGGGACAAAAAGTCTACTTATTATTTTCTTTTATTGTGGGACAATAACTATAGGGTGATGCAAATGATGGATGAATTTAAAAACTATAATCCAAATTTTAGAGAAGTTGTTTGCAGAAATATTAAGAAATATCGAAAAGAAAAGAATATTAGACTTATGGATTTAGCAGAAATGTTAGAAGTGAGTCCAGAGTATTTAAAAAGAATTGAAGCTCCTAATGATACTAGAAAGAATTGTTCTTTAAAATTACTTTATAAAATTTCAATTATATTTGATAAGAAAATAGATGACTTTTTTATTGATGATACAAAAAAGAACTGATTTTTATTATTTTCAGTTCTTTTTATATTTTCATTTTACTAAGTCTTAATGAATTTAATACTACGGTTAAACTACTAATAGTCATGGCAATAGAGGCAAACATAGGGCTCATACTTATTCCATAGTTTTCTAATAAACCAATTGCAATAGGTATCATAAGTAAGTTATAAAAGAATGCCCAGAATAGGTTCTCTTTAATGATGAGATAGGCTTTTTTACTTATTTTAATAAGGTCTAAAATATTAGAAATGTCGTTATTCATAAGGATAACATCAGCTGAGTCCATAGCAACATCTGTTCCATCATTAACACTTATACCAATAGTTGAGTTTACTAAGGCTGGAGCATCATTAATACCATCTCCTACCATTATTACTTTTCTACCTTTAGAGACTAAGTCTTTAATAGTACTTGCTTTCTTCTTTGGTAAGACATTAGATATTACTTTAGTTATACCTAACTCTCCTGCAATTATTTTTGCTGTTACTTCATTATCTCCTGTTAACATAATTACTTCTATATTATTATCACTAAATTTCTTAATTACATCTTTTATATTATCTCTTACAATATCTTTAACCCCTATTAGACCAATAACAATACCTTCTTCTATTACATAGATAATACTACAACCATTATTTATTAGAGTATTATAATCTTCTTTATGACTATCTTTTATTTTTAAATCTTTTAATAGAGTATTATTTCCTAGATAGTATTCTTTATTATTAACACTTGCTTTTATACCTTTACCATTTATAGTCTTAAAGTCAGTTACAACTAATTTCTTTTTAACTTTAAAGGCTGTGCTGATAGGATGAGAGGAATTCTTTTCGATATGAGATACAATATTAATTAAATCATTATCTTTATAGTTAGAGTAATTATAAGTTTTAAATATTTTTAAATTACCATAGGTAAGGGTTCCTGTTTTATCAAAGAAAACTGTATCAATAGTTCTTGCTTTCTCTAAGACTTCACTATTTCTTAAGAACAGACCTTTTTTAGCACAAATTCCATTACTTACAACTACAACAAGTGGTACGGCAAGTCCTAAGGCACAAGGACAGGCAACTACTAAAACTGTTACCATATGAATTAGTGCTTCATTTAAAGGTAGACCTATTATTAGTTGAATAATAAATGTTAAAAAGGCAATGATTAAGATTACCGGAACAAAGATACCACTTACTTTATCGGCAATTCTTTGTATTTTTGTTTTGGTATTAGTAGATTCTACTACTAGTTTAACTATTTCAGAGATGGTAGAGTCTCTTCCTATTCTTTTAGCTTTATATTCAATAAGTCCATCATAACTAATAGAACCAGCGATAACAGTTGCACCTTTTTCTTTTAGGACAGGGGCACTTTCTCCTGTAATAAAGCTTTCATTAACATAAGTCTTACCTTTAGTAACAATACCATCAACAGCGATTTTCTCTCCTGCTTTACAAATTAGAGTATCCCCTACTTCTACTTCATCAATAGTTACTTTTAACTCTTTATTATTCTTTTTAACTATAGCATAACTTGGAGTTATCTCTACTAACTTTCTAATAGCATCTTTGGTTTTATCTTTACTAGAGTCTTCTAATACTCTACCTAGTTTAATAAAGTAAATTACCATACAAGTAGATTCAAAATATAGATTATGAAGATAAGTGTTATTTCCCCCTAATATATTTATATAATTGTAAAGACTATATAAAAAACTAAAGATAACACTAAACATTACTAGGGTATCCATGTTAGGCATCTTATGAAGTAAATTCTTTATACCACTTTTAATAATATCTAGTCCATAAATTAAATAAACTAAAGTAATTATCAACATAGTTGTGGATAAAATAAGAGGGTAATTGTGATTAAGATAAGGAATACTTGGTAGGTTTAACATATTTCCCATAGAGATATACATCATAAAGATAATTAATAATCCTAAGAGAATTAATTTTATCTTATCATTTTTATTAGTAACTTTATCTTCTATTCCTTTAAACTCTCCTAGACTAGTAAAACCTGCTTCTTTAATATATCTTTC
>CALVVD010000140.1 GCA_944363745.1 uncultured Bacilli bacterium
ACTGATTTAGCTTTTAGAAATCAAGTGGTTAAAATAAATATTCATTCTGGAAGTATTCATATTTGTTTAGAAAATATTTTAAAGATGAAAAAACCAATAATTTTGTCTTATTATGCAGATAAAGATGAAATCAATTTAAAAAAAGAAAAAGGTATTTTAAGAGAAAATGATGTTAATAGGTTGTTAGGTGTTTTAATGACTAAAAGTACATTTCCTAGTTATCATAGAAAGTTAATAGATGGTAGTAATTGTGATAAAAATGTTAATGTAGTAATGAATCAAAGCTTAAGTACTAGTTGTAATTTTGATATTATAGAAGAAAGCGCTAAATTTGTTTTGCAAAAGAAGAAATTTCTATAGTTTTTTAGTACAAAAATACAAGAAATAAAAAGAAAGAGAGCGAATAATGGTATGGAAAATTATAAAATAAGAGAAGTAGTATTTGGTTTAAGGGATGAATATAGGAGAATTGAGAAAAAGTTGCAGAAATTACAGGAATATTCAGAGTTGGATAAAGGTTTTGATGCTTTGTCCTTTGATATTTGGGGTAGTACTATTGGCTATAATTATATTTATAAAGGAATGTTTCCTTTAAGTTTATTAAGAAATGAACTTAATGGAAGTTTTGTTGATCGTAAAAATGGAGTTTTTTGTTCTAATGGTCTTTTAGAAATAACTGATGAAGAGAAATTTAATAGTTTGGCTAAAGAAATATTAGAAGATAGATTTTTTTACAATATTGATTATACTGATGATAAAGATATTGATAGTTCTAATGCTATTATTGACTGTGGTAGAATTTGTGTATATCCTAAAAACTTTTCTAAAGTTTATTCTGTCTCTTATAAGTCTATAGATGATTCACTTTCTTTTTATGGACGTAGTTTTACTAAAGAAGATATTGAAATGGTTTTAGATAGTCCTATGCCTTGTGATATTCCAGAGTATCACAAAGACATTATTGATAAAAACCCTAATAGATGTAAAGATATTGATTTTGTTTTGAATAGAAAAATAAGAAGAGAAGGATACTTTAAAATTATGGATGAAGATAATAGTATTGTTTTACAAAAAAGTAAAAGGCTATATAGATAATATATATATATATTAATAAGGAGATAAAATGAGTAAAGATTATTATAAAATAAGAGAAGTAGTATTTGGCTTGAGAAATGAATATCAAAGGGTTGGAAAAAAACTACAAGAGTTGAATAAATATTCAAGACTTGAAGATGAGAATAAGGACTTGCGTTTTAATGTTGTAAATGGAGATTTAGGATATTTATATTCAGCTAATTATGAAGACTATTATTGTATAAATTTATATAGTTTATTAAATAAAGAAAATGGTTTTTATCAATCTGATTTAAATTTAAAAATTACAGATAGATATAGCTTTACAGAGCTGGCAGATAATATTTTAGAAGATGATTTTGTTAAGAATATGAACTTTTTTACAAGTTTTGAAGAAAACAATAAAATTGTTAAAATTAAAGTTGATAGTGGATTTATTCATGTATGTTTAGATAATATATCTAAGATGAAAAGTTCTTTAAATATGCTTTATTGTTCTAAAGGACTTAAGTTTCCAAATGATGATATTATATGGATTTATAAAAAAAGAAGTATTGTTACTTTAGAAGAAATGTATGATTTGTTTGATATTTCAGTTCCTAAAGATGAATTACCTTCTTATTATAAGGAAGTGATAGATAATTATTATAATATAGAATTATCAATGGGAAAAAGATTTATATCAAGGGCTTGTTTTGAAATAACAGAAGATGAGGATAAACATATTTTAAAAAAGGTTAAAACTCCATGTAGTGTTGTTATTCAAAATTTATAATCATATATTTAATTAAAAATAGAAAGAGGTGCTTTTTATGAAATTATATAATACTCTTACAAGAAGTGTAGAAGAGTTTGTACCAATAGATAAAAATGAAGTTAAAATGTATACTTGTGGTCCTACTGTTTATCACTATGCTCATATTGGTAATTTAAGGACTTATATAATGGAAGATATATTAGAGAAGACTTTAAATATGTTAGGATATAAAGTTAAACGTTGTATGAATATTACTGATGTTGGACATTTGTCAAGTGATTCTGATAGTGGCGAAGATAAAATGCTTAAAAGTGCTAAGAGAGAGCATAAATCTGTATTAGATATCGCTAAGTTTTACACTGATGAGTTTAAAAAAGATACAGAGAAACTTAATATTAAGTGGCCTAGTATTGTAAGTCCTGCTACTAGTAATATAGATTCTTATATAAAGATGATAGAGAAGTTACTTGATGAAGGTTATGCTTATAAAGCAGGTGGTAATGTTTATTTTGATACTTCTAAACTTAGTGATTACTATATTCTAACTAATCATAAAGTAGATGATATGGTTGTGGGGGTACGTGAAGGTGTAGAGTTTGATAGTAATAAGAAAAATCAAGCGGACTTTGTTTTGTGGTTTACTAAGTCGAAGTTTGATTCACAAGAGTTAAAATGGGATAGTCCTTTTGGAGTAGGTTATCCTGGTTGGCATATAGAGTGTTCTTGTATTGCTATTAAAAATCTTGGAGAATATCTTGATATTCACTGTGGTGGTGTTGATAATATCTTTCCACATCATACTAATGAAATTGCTCAGAGTGAAGCATATTTGGGCCATAAATGGTGTAATTATTGGGTACATGGAGAACATTTAAATGATAAAAGTGGTAAGATGAGTAAATCTAAAGGAG
>CALVVD010000141.1 GCA_944363745.1 uncultured Bacilli bacterium
AGCATCTTTATCTTTTTTATATTTAATACTATTACTAACAATTTGATTAATAATAAACTCTAGCCATTTAGAATCTGTTAAGACTTTCAAATTACAATTATCTACTTTAAAGTCTATATTTAAAGCAAGTAAGTCATCTTTATTTCTTAAAGCTACATTTTTAATAATAGTATCTAAATCCCATTCTTTAATTAAATAATCATTATTAGCATTTTCACATCTTACGTAATATAAAATTTGTTCTACATAGTCTTCTAATTCTTTTAACACTCTTAAAGTACTTTTATCTTTTCTATTCATTAAAGTAAGACTAGCAAGTGGGAGTTTAACTTCATGTATCCATAACTCTATATATTCTTTAAAGTCATCCTGTTTCTTTTTTAGCTTACTTATTAAATCATGTTCATTCTTATTAACTTCATCTAAGACATCATAAAGTATCTTACCTTCTAAAAAGTTAGGCTCAAGTAACATTTCTATTAAAAGATATTTTTTATCTAAAGTATTTAATTTATCAAGCAATTCATTATAAAACTTTCTTTTTCTAAAGTAATCGTAAAGTAATATTAAAGAAAAGATAACAACAGTAAAAACAATTATAAAAATAATAATACTGCTAGTTAGTTTTAAAGCGATTAAAAATAGTATTAATATGATTATATAAATAGAAAAGATTAAAAAAGCATAAAGTTTATCTTTTAAATAAGTACCTAGTTTCATTTTAATAAATAACCTTCTCCCTTTCTTGTAACAATAACGTCATTATAACCCATATCATAAAGTTTTCCTCTTAATCTACTAATATTAACTGTCAAAGCATTATCATTTATATAAAGGTCACTATTCCATAAATAACTCATTAAATCATCACGGCTTACAATATTTCCTCTATTATTTAAAAGATAAGTAAAGATTAACATTTCATTTTTTGTTAAGTAAAACTCTTCTCCATTTTTAACAACAATCCCCTTATTAGAATATATCTTTAAATCATCATATTCTAAGTAATCAAAGCTTTTCTTCATTCTTTTGAAGATATTATTAATTCTAAGTAATAGTATTGTAGGATTATATGGTTTAGTAATATAATCATCAGCTCCATAACTAATAGATAGTACTTCGTCAATTGTTTTATTACTACTAGTTAGCATAATAACAGGAGTATTTACTTTATCATCACGAAGGCTTTTAAGTAGAACTTCTCCATTTAAATAAGGTATATTAATATCTAAAAGAATTAAATCTGGATTTTGTTTTATAATTTCTTCTTTACTATTTTTAAAATCTGTTAGCATTAATACTTCATAACCTGAATTAGATAATAAATTAGATAACTCTTCTCTTAAAGTTTCATCATCTTCTACAATTAATATTTTCTCCATCAAATCACCTATTAATAGAATATCAAAAAAAATAATAATATGCATCACAATTTTTCTTTTCTTTTTCAAAAAAATATGTTAAAACATTTAGTAAACAGATTTAATGGTTATATTGGAAACGAAACATCTTTAAAGATGATAACGAACAACACATTTAAAAATGATGCTGTTTTTATATTGCAAGAAAGGAGGTTAACTATGCCTGAGACTAAATTACAAGACTTTATTTATACTTTAATAATGGCTTTTGTTATGGTATATGTAATGATCTGTTATAATATCGCTATTCATACTGGTGGTTTAAATAACTTTGTATTTTTAGAAGCTTTTAATGAATTAATATATATGTGGCCTATCGCTATTATTTTAGAATTTTTCTTAATAGGTAAAATCGCTCATAAATTAACATTTAAAGCCCTTGATCCTAAGAAAACACCTAGTATTCTTATAAGTTATGGTATATCTATTGTAATAGTTACTTTTATGTGCCCTATTATGAGTTTAGTTGCAACTATTCTTATAAATAAACCTAGTCTTGACCTATTTATTTCTAGTTGGTTACAATCTATGGTCTTAAGTTTTCCTATGGCTATGTGTTTTCAATTATTTTATGCAGGACCAATCGTTAGATTTATCTTTAATTTATTTAAAAACAAACTAAGCAAAAAAGCCTAGTGTGTTTTTTTTATTATTTTAAATTTCTCTTCTTCTTTATAATCCAAATCAAAGATAGGATTATTATCTAAAACTGATGGATAATAAATATATCGATTAGTTCTTTTTATATAATCTTCTGTAAATAAAGTCTCTAACTCTTCCCTAGTTAATTCTTTTAACTTGGGCTTCTTAATATTAGATAATACTAAAGGTGTATTAGTATTGATCTCTTTTAGCTCTCCTTTTTCTTTTTTTAATAATAAATAAGGGGACAATCCCTCTTCTTTAACTTTCCTATTAAAAGAAGTTCTAGACTCTTTATATTTATTTAAATCAACTATATCATTTTTCTTAACCATTTCTTGATAATATGCATAAATATTAGGAAAATATTTATTAAGATATTCTAAAAGATTAATATCATCTATATATAAGTTTCTATCAGTTAGTGCTGCATAATAATATTTAATCATTTAATCCCTCTTTTCACGAATTATAGATTATCATAATAACTATTCAATTGTAAAGAAAAAGAATAGACTAATCTAATCTATTCTTTACATAATCACATATAGTTTTAACTATTTTATCATTACCTATCTCACAGTTAAGACATAAATCATAGTTTTTCATATCACCCCATTTTTGGTTAGATATAACTTCATAATATGTACTTCTTGACCTATCAGATTTTAAGACATTCTTTTTAGCAGCTTTATAATCATCTTTATAAATTTCTTTTACTTTATTAATTCTATAGTCAAGTGGCGCATATAAGAATATTTTAACAACGTTTTTATTATCTCTTAAGATAAAGTCTGAAGCTCTTCCTACTATTACAGAGTCCCCTTCTTCACTAATTTCCTTAATAATCTCTGCTTGTTTAATTATAGAATC
>CALVVD010000142.1 GCA_944363745.1 uncultured Bacilli bacterium
TTACTCTTATACTATTATTATCTCTTAAATATCTTTTTATCTCTCCTAATATCATCGGAACAGCATAGGTAGAAAATTTAACATTATGTGATAAATCAAAATTATCTATCGCTTTAACTAATCCTACACACCCTACTTGAAAAAGATCATCTAAGTTCTCATTTTTAGTATTTACTTTTCTTAAGATACTTAAAACAAGTTTTAAATTACCACTAACTAAATCATTTCTTGCAAATTTATCACCATTTTGCATTTTTTTGAATAACTCTGTCATTTCTTCAGATGTTAATACTTTTAATTCAGATGTTTTTACTCCACTAATTAATACTTTATTGTTTGCCATTTAATCATCTCCTAAATTAGTAATGATTAGATGATTACTTTTTTATGCAATGTTTTTTGTAGACCTAAAAGGTTGTTTAGTATAAAAAAGAAAAAAAGTATCATATTAAGTGTAGATGTAGGTGATGATATTGATAGAACTTAAGAAAACTTTTGGTAAAAATGTTAGATATTATAGATTTAAGAAAAAATATACACAAGCTAAGCTAGCAGAACTTTTAGATGTATCTACTAATTATGTTAGTAGAATGGAACGAGGTCAACATTCTACTAGTTTTGATGTCATCGAAGAATTGTCTAAAATATTAGATGTTGAACCTTATAAGTTTTTCTTAAAATCTAAAGATACAGAGTTACCTCTACGTGTTGATATGAAGAAAAAAGGCAATTAGAGTTAATCTAATCGCCTAAAGGTTACTTGAGCTTACTTACCCTAAGCTCTTTTTTTTAATGCTTTTATACCAAAACCTACTAGTGTTAGTGATGTTACTAACATACCAACAGTTAAAATAATACTATCAGAAGTTTCTGGATTTTGTTCTTCTACAGTATTTTCACTATCAGGTGTTGTAACTTCTTCACTAGGTTCAGTTGGTTCTACTGGCTCTACAGGAATTTCTTCAGATGGCTTTTCTGGTAGAGTTGTATAAACATTTATACCATTTGCAACTTGAACGTTGCAGAACCAAATAGACCTGATATTGTCAGCAGCAGTTTTTCCCATATTAATTTGTCCAGTTGAACCTATTACTTCATCCCATTTTAAGACAGTAAATTCAAAAATAGTATTACCTTCTTCATCTAAAGAAGCACTATATCTATAAGTATAGACACCATCTTCAGTAATAGTCGCTTTAAATTCAGGAGCCCATCCTGCTGTTATAACATATTCATCTCCTACTTTTTGAGTCATTACAACTCCTTCTGTTACGTAGTTTTCTGAAGTATCATCTAAAGACATAGTTAATTCAAAAAGTTCTCTATCAGCCATAGTATCTTGATTTAGTTCAATATAGACTTCTTCAGTAATACCATCTGCTAATTTAGTATTACTTTTTTTACTAACTGGTCCATAGAACATTCCACCTGTTGCAGTTTCATTACCTTTTATATTAGTAATATTATCACTTACAGCAGTTGCACTTCCAAAGCCTTCTGTATTCCAGTCATTTAAAGTGTACTCTGTTAAAGCAGAAACATTTAAAAATGGAACGAAAGCAAATAGACTAACCATAGCCATTCCTAATACTTTTTTAACACTTCTCACCTCTTATCCCTCCTTTCCTCAAGATAAGCCCTAATTTTAAACAAGCCTACCCTTCATATAAAATATACTTGATAATAATGATAAAGTCAATATTTTTCTAAACTTTTTAGGTTTATAAAATGTGTAAAGAAAAAGACCTAGTAACGGTCTAAAAAGGAAGTAACTTTACCATCATCTTGATAACTTATGATAGTTTCTAGATTAACTTTCTCAGTGCTTTTGAAGATATTATTATCAATAACATCACTTTTTTCTCTAAGCTCCTTAAGTAGTTTTTTAATTTCTAAACGTTTTGAATTACTTTCAGCAGATTTATTTTCTGTAAATTTACAAGCACAATTTATAAAGGTGTACTCATTATATTGCCAAAATTTCTTAATGGACTCTTCTCTTACTAGATAAAGAGGTCTAATAAGTTCCATACCAGGAAAGTTGGTGCTATGTAATTTAGGTAACATCGTTTTAAACTCTCCTCCATAAAACATTGATAGAAGAATAGTTTCTATTACATCATCAAAGTGATGTCCTAAGGCAATTTTATTACATCCTAAATCTTTAGCAGTCTTATAAAGAAAACCTCTTCGCATTCTTGCACACATATAACAAGGATGTTCTTTATCTAGTTTGTTAGCAACTTCAAAGATATCAGAGTTAAATATTTTATAGTCAATTCCTAAAGCTTCTAAATTATCTTTTATTACTTTTAAAGTTTCTTCTTTGTATCCTGGGTTCATAACGATATATGATAGTTTAAAGTTAGTCTTGCCATGCTTCTGTAACTCTTCTAGACATTTGGCAAGTAAGACAGAGTCTTTCCCACCAGAGATACAAACAGCGATATGGTCATTTTCATTTACAAGAGAATAATCTCTAATCGCTTTCATAAACTTACGCCAGATATCTTTACGATATTTCGTTATAAGACTATGTTCTACTTGGTCTTTACTTTTCATTTTTAAACACCTTCTTAAATGATGTAGGGACACTACTTTCAAAAGTATAAGTTTTATTATTAAGAGGATTAGTTATAATTAGTTTACTAGCATGTAAATATAGTCTATTAGATTTATTGCCGCCATACTTTTTATCTCCTACTATAGGACTTCCTAAATGATTTAAGACTACTCTTATCTGATTACGTCTTCCTGTTTTGATATTAACTTTAACAAGAGAATATTTATTGTTCTTATTAATTGTTTTGATGGAAGTAACGGCAACTTTACCTTCTTTTTTGTTAGTAACAATAACTTTGTCTGGTCCTATTTCCTTTAAATAGCAAGTATAGTCATCTACATCTTTTACATTACCTGTTACTAAAGCGATATATTCCCTTGTTTTTACATATTTATCCCAATTATTTTGTAGAAGATTTTTTAAAGTATTATCTTTTACAAAGACTAAGACTCCTGATGTATCTTTATCAAGACGATGTAAGACAAAGATTTTATCATTCTTCTT
>CALVVD010000143.1 GCA_944363745.1 uncultured Bacilli bacterium
TCTGTTTCTTTTGTAGAGGCAATATCTATTATAATTTGCTTATAATTATTTAAGTTTCTAAGTTCTTGAACTGCAAATTTTTTTAAACTATCAACACCTGTTAATACTTGTGGATTTTCAAAACCATTTTCTTTACATACCTCATAAATTAATTTTTCATTATCTCTAGTAATTGCTAAAATCATTTTATGTCCCTCCCTTATAAAATAAAAGAGGACTATTGCTAGTCCTTCCTATTTTTCAATTATTTTATTCTTCATATTGCCATTCTATATTATATTTAATTTTTGATAATTCACCTAATTGAATAATATATTGTTCAATCAAGTCCTTTGCTCTTTCTTGTGCCATTTTTAATAATTGCGTATTTTCTTCAACACTATTTTTCATGTTTGTTTGTGCCTCATTTATAGCTTGCGTTTGTTCTTCAGCAGTAATCTGATTCTTAAACACTAGATTATCTTTGGAATAAAAATATGAATCTTCATTTATTTTTTCATCATCAATATCTATACTTAATAATTTTGCTTTGGGTAAAAATACTATAACTTTATTTCCTTCTACTCTCATTTCTACTCTAGACATATCAATTCCTATTGTAGCAATCCCTGTATATTCTATCCAAAGCTCTCTGTCTTTTTGAAATATCCAATTCTTTCCTTTTTCTATTTTTGCTACATTGTGGTAATATGTTTTTAATGTTGCTAAATTGCAAATTGCTCTTACTTGAGAAATTTCAGGTTGTTTATTTATTTTTTTAGGTGCATACATATACCATATTCCAATTACTAAAATTGCAATTATTCCAATTATAATAATAATTTTAAATTTTTTCATTAATAACACTCCTTTTATTTGAATTCTATTTGAAATTCTTTATCAACAGATTCTATCCATGGTTTAATCAAAGCTTCTATCGCAGATTTAGCATTTTCATTTGCGTTTACTAATAATTCTGTTTCATTTTTAGCTCTTTCTCTTAAATCGTTCTTACACAATTTATATGCCTCTTGAGAAATACTGTCTTTTTCAGATGTATTTTTTTCATAAATATAATCCAATGTTCCCATATCTACATTTATTTCGTGTATTTCAACATTTGGAAGTGTTATATAAATTTTCTTTTCTTTATAATTAACATCAATGTTTACTTCGTTGAAATCAATTCCTGCTGTAACTTTACCATTATATGCCACATAGTATTCAACATTATCATCTTTTACTTCATCATCTTTATATTTTGCTACAATCGCATTGTATGTATATTCTATCGTTGACAATTTATTTATTTCTATTATTTTTTCTAATGAACTTTTAGTTGTAATTGTAAGTCTATTTTCATTATGCACTCTAATAAAACTAATTGTAAGCATAATTAAAGTTATTATAATAATAAATAAAATTATTTTTTTTATAAATTTAGGACATTTCTTTTCTCTTTTTACATTCTCAACTTTATCATTGTTATTTTCAAGTGTTTTATCATTATTAACTTCTTTATTTTTCCACATTATAACTACCTCTTTCTATTTCTTCTTTTTATTTACAGATTTTTTAATTTCATTAAATATTTCTTTTGAAGTTTTTCCTGAAATTTTGTCTGAATTTTTTTCGAAATATTCCATTGTAGCTTTAATTACTGGATTATCTTTAATATTTTCTCCTATAACTTCTGCAATTTTATCAGTTTGTTTAGGATCAATTTTACCAGTATATATTCCCTCTGATACTGCAATTACACCTTCTCCTAATGCCAATACAAATGCTCCTGCTACAGTACCATTTACAATATCTCCTGCTATTGGTAAACTTTTTGCAAATGTTACTACTTGTTTCGCTGCTAAAGTAATTGCTGATGAGCCAATAATTGCTTTTACTATTTCATTTGATATTTTTACTCCATAGATTTTAAATATTACTGTTGTTAGTCCTACTTCTATTGGAACTAGCATTTGTGAATCAGCAAAATTTAACGGTATCGCACCTATTGTAAATGCTGTCGCTGTTGCCCCTATTGTAGTTGCATTTGCTGTAAACCTCTTTTGTTCTAAAACCATTCTATCTCTATTTTCTTTATTTATATTTTTAGCCTCATCTATACAATCTAATGTATTCAAACATAATTCGTCTATTCCCATTGGTGCAACTTTGACCTCATCGTTTATTTCATATTCTTCAGCAACAACAGGTATAATCTTCTTCAAATTTACTCCACCTAACTTAGCAAATGCTTGTTGCACAGCGTCTATATTTTCCGGTATGTCCTTTTCGGAATATGATTTTGTAATAACAGCAAAAACCGGAATATTTTTCCATCCTTTTATAGCTTTATTCATTAATGTGATATTATGTGTAAATGTTCTTCGTGCTGTTCCTTCAATACAATACCATACAGCATCTATCCCAATTTCATTATTTTTATTTTCTTCAATAGTTCCTAATTGCGTTTTTGTATATTTTTTTACTTGGTGAATCGTTTTCCACTGTTCAAAAATATTATATTCAAATCCTTTTGTATCAATACATCTAATTGACCAAGTCTCTGATTCATATACATCTATTTTTTGTGTATTTCCTTCTCCAACACCTGTCATAACTTCTGCACCTGAAATTGCCTTTATTAGGGTACTTTTTCCAGCACCTGATGCACCAAGTACCAAAACATTCATCATTTCATTCTTACTCATATATCATTACTCCTATCTTTTAATCTATCTATATAAGGATTTGTAAATTTCGCGAATATTTATATAATTATCATTATTGCAATTATAGCAAATTTCAATTTATTTTTCTACATTTTTCTCTATATTTCTACTGCATTTTCATTTTTTATCCCAAACTTCATTCCCCCAACAGTCCCATCCTTCAGATGTCTGTCTTGCAAATAGTTCAATTCTAGGTAAATCTCCAACAAGCTCTATTATTTTTTCTCTAATTACATCAGGCTTTTTACTGTGTTCTTCAATAGGCTCATATACTATTTGAGAAACTTTACTTGATTTTCTTTTAATAGTTCCTTTAGTTCCAATTAAGCATAATTCTGAATTAGCTCTAGTCCAATGTCCCATACCAAAGAAAAAAGTATTGCTTTTTTTATTTCTTTTTATCCAATTAAAGCCACAAGTTTTATACTTAAATCCCCATTCTTTCATAGTTCTTAAACCTTCTAATAGGCAAGGAAAAGTAACCCATAAAAAAAGAATACAATCACAATCTGAAATTTTTTTGATTGTATCCTTCATTTTTACTATATCTTCTATATTCATTGTAGGATAGTGTTTTTCGGCTGTTCCCATACCATCTCGCCAAGTTTTATACTTCCAAGGTGGATCTGCATAAATTATTTTATATTTTTTATCAGTTTTATATATATCTGTTACCAATCTAAACCTCCTTTTCTCCATATAAATATTCTCTAGGATTTACAAAATCTCCATTTTCCGACATTCTTATTTCAAAATGTAAATGTGTACCTGTACTATATCCAGGATTTGGATCTCGGTTAGGATCTCCTCCTTGAATTCCTATGATTGTGCCTTGTTCAACTTCTTGTCCTTCCACAACATCAATTCTTGCCAAATGAGCATAAAAAGTATAATATGTAGTACCACTTTCAGTTGTATGTTTTATTTCAATACAATTCCCATAACCTTGTTGTACTCCTGCAAATACAATACTTCCTTTTTCAACACCTGTAATATTTGAGTGCCAAGCTCCTGC
>CALVVD010000144.1 GCA_944363745.1 uncultured Bacilli bacterium
AGTCAGCTTGCGGGGCTTGCGGACGGCGCGGTGATCCGGCAGGTGCTGGGGAAATTTGAAGATATCCAGTCCGATCCCAACGCATTCCGCGGGCTGGAGACGGGGTTCAGACAACTCGACCGCATCACCAACGGACTGCAGAAGTCCGACCTCATCGTCATAGCGGCGCGTCCCGGTATGGGAAAGACGTCGCTTGCCATGAACATCGTGGAGAACGTCTGCCTCAACAAGGGCAAGACGGCGGCCGTCTTTTCCCTGGAAATGCCGCGCAGCCAGATCGTACAGCGTCTCCTGTGCGCCCATGCTGACGTCAGCATGGAAAAGGCGCTCTCCGGAAAACTTGCGCAGAAGGAATGGAAGAACCCGATGATCGCAAGCGACAAGCTGCAGAAGAGCAAGCTCTTCATCGACGATTCTTCGCGCGTCACGCCGCAGGAGATCTTGTCCAAGTGCCGCCGCCTGGCTGCGTCGACGGGCTCGATCGATCTTGTCATGATCGACTATATCCAGCTGATGGGCGGTGCGCCCTCCGGAGGCGTCAAGGGCGGCGGGTCTTTTGAAAACCGTCAGCAGGAGATCGCCTCCATTACGCGCGATCTCAAGATCATGGCAAAGGAACTCGACGTTCCCGTCATCGCGCTGTCGCAGCTCCGGCGTATCCAGACCAAGGAGCCGCAGCTCTCCGACCTGCGTGAATCGGGCGCGATCGAGCAGGACGCGGACATCGTCATGTTCATCAACCGCCCCGATGTCACGGCGACGGCGGAAGAACTTGCCAAAAAGACCGTCGTCAAGGGTGCGGCGGAACTCATTCTTGCCAAGCACCGCAACGGCTCTCTTGGCAGGGTGCAGCTTCGCTTCATCGGCGAAAGCACGAAATTCGTCGACGTGGACGAACAGAACCTTCCCGACGAAGAGCCCGTGCACTATACGCCGCCGCCCGAGGGGTACGAAGACGATCCCGGAAGCGCCTTCCCCGACTACGACGACACGGGGATCCCCGAATGATCACGCAGATCCTGCCCGTCACGTCCCGGTCGCTCGCCTATGCAAAGGAGCTCATCGAAGCGGGCGAAGTCGTGGCATTTCACACCGAAACGGTTTACGGCCTCGGTGCGGACGCCTGCAACGGCGCGGCAGTGAAAAAGATTTTCGCCCTCAAGGGCCGCCCGGCGGACAATCCGCTGAGCGCCCATGTGCACAGCGGATATGACATCTCCGGGCTGGTGGAGACGCCCGCTTGGACGGCGCGCCTCCGCGAAAAGTTTCTTCCTGGCCCGCTCACAATGGTGTACCCGTCCAGGGGCGTCGTCAGTCCGTCTGTATCGTGCGGTCTTCCGACGCTCTCTCTGCGCGTCCCGTCCTCGCCGACGGCGCAGGCATTCCTGCGCGCGGTGGACCGTCCCATTGCCGCGCCCAGCGCAAACCGTTCCAAACATGTCTCGCCCGTCACGGCGCAGCACGGGGGAGCCTGTCAGGGCGGCAGAGAGAGCACAGTGCTCGACTGCACGGGAACCGTGCCGCTCATTCTGCGCGCCGGACTCGTCACGCGCGAGATGATCGCCGCAGAAGTGGGGGCGTGCGAATATTATCATATGCAGGCCGGTGAAAAGCCCAAAAGCCCCGGCATGGCGTACAAGCACTATGCGCCGTCCTGCCGCACCGCATTTTTTGCGGCGGACGATGCGGCGGGCGCAGTCCGCTGTTACAATGCCGAGAAAGGGCGGGGCGGAACTCCCGTATTGCTCTGCGAGCACGCCGTCGCGCTTGCGTATGCAGATTGCCGTGCGCTCGATCTGGGAAATACGCCCGAAGAGATGGCGTCCAACCTCTATGCGCATCTCCGCACGGGAGAGCATATGGCGACATTGCTCATCGGGATCGAACCCGCGGCGCGGGGCGGCGTCATGGACGGCGTGCGCAACCGTCTGCTGCGCGCATTCGGACAGGATACAAGGGAGTAGCGCATGAAGCATAAAAAGATCGTGTTCGTCTGTACGGGAAATACCTGCCGTTCTCCGATGGCAGAGGCCGCTCTGCGTGCGGAGCTCAAACGGCGAAAGATCCGTTGGTTCACCGTTCAGTCTGCGGGGCTGCGGGCGGAGACAGGAGCCCCGATGGCGGAGAATGCGCAGGCCGCGCTCCGTGAGGCGGGCATCGCATATGCGGAGGACTTCCGCGCCAGGCAGCTGACACAAAAGCTCGCAAAGGAAGCGTATGCCGTCATCTGCATGACGCGGGAACAGGCGGCATTCCTCGGCGGCGGAAATGTAACGAGCATGTCTGTATTTGCCGGGAAAGATATTCCCGATCCATACGGACAGGGCAAAGAGGTGTACCGCGCGACACTCTGCGCCATTCGCGATTGTATCCCGAAGATCATCGCGATCCTCAATATCGGAAATGAAAATCAATAACAGGGGGTTTTAGTGATGAAAATTGCTGTTGCCTGCGATCACGGCGGGCTTGCGCTCAAAAATGCGGTCATGGACTGGCTCGGGGAAAACGGTTATGAGGCCGTCGATTACGGCACCGATTCGTCGTGTTCGTGCGATTATCCCGATTTCGCGCTCAAGGCCGCGGAAGCGGTCGCGGCGGGGGAATGTGCGTCCGGGGTACTTGTCTGTACCACGGGGATCGGCATCTCGATCGCGGCGAACAAGGTGCGCGGGGTGCGCTGTGCGCTCTGCTCGGAACCGTTTTCCGCAAAGATGACGCGCCTGCATAACGACGCGAACATGCTCGCGCTCGGCGGCGGGATCGTCGGGGTCAATCTCGGCCTCGAGATCGTGAAAACGTTCCTGGAGACGCCATTTTCCGCCGAAGAAAAACATGCCCGCCGCATTGCCAAGATCGCGGCGATCGAGGAAAAATACTGCAAATAATCAGATCGGGGAGGAATACCGGTGACGAAAGCTCTCCGCGATAAGATCGTTGAATCGCTGACTTCCATTCTGCCCATAGCGCTCATTGTGCTTGTCCTGAGCGTCGCCTTTGTTCCGATGGATACGGGTACATTCGTGCTCTTTCTTGTCGGGGTCGTCCTGCTCATTGTCGGGCTGGGCTGCTTTATGCTGGGCGCGGATATGTCCATGCTGGTCATCGGTGAAAAGATCGGCGCGACCATGACGCATTCGCGCAAGATCTGGCTGATCGCGCTGTTGTCCTTTGTCATCGGGATCATCGTGACGATCGCGGAACCCGATCTGCAGATCCTTGCCGAGCAGGTGCCCGCTGTCGCACAGCAGACGCCGCTCGGGAACTATCTGCTCATTCTCACGGTTGCGGTCGGCGTCGGCGTCTTTCTGACGATCGGAATGCTGCGCATCGTGTTCCGCATTCCGCTGCACTATCTGCTGCTTGTCTTTTATGCGCTCGCTTTCGTGCTCAGCATCTTTGTCTCGCCCGATTTCTGGGCGGTGTCCTTTGATTCGGGCGGCGTGACAACGGGGCCGATGACGGTGCCGTTCATCATGTCTCTCGGCGTCGGCGTCGCGTCGATCCGCAGCGGAAAGGGGAGCAAGAACGATTCGTTCGGTCTTGTTGCGCTCTCAAGCGTAGGACCCATCATTGCCGTGCTGACGCTCGGGATCATCTTCGATATCCACGACGTGGAATATGCGGTGGAGAGCCTGACGTCGGTCGCCGATACGCGCGGCGTGTTTTTTGAGTATCTGCACGGATTCGGGGATTATGCCGTTGAAGTTGCCATCGCGATCTCGCCCATTCTGGCGTTCTTCGTCCTCTTTCAGATCGTGTCCCGCGTTTTCCGCAAACGGCAGATCGTGCGCATCGTCATCGGGTTTGTCTATACGTTTCTTGGTCTTGCGCTCTTTCTGACGGGTGCAAACGTCGGCTTTATGCCCGTCGGCAGGCTCGTCGGCCAGGGCCTCGCGCAGCTGTGGGGCGGCTGGCTGCTCATTCCCGGCGGAATGATCGTCGGATATTTCGTCGTGGCGGCGGAACCTGCCGTCCATGTCCTCAACAAGCAGGTCGAG
>CALVVD010000145.1 GCA_944363745.1 uncultured Bacilli bacterium
GGGCAGAAAAAGCCCCGATCGAAAAGGGTCCGTGCATCATTCTGCACAATCATCAGGCAACGATGGACCCTTTTTTTGTTTCTAAGGCGTTCCGGTTCCCCATCTACTTTGTCACTTCGGACGATCTGTTCAATCTGAAGGTATCTCCCCTGATCCGCTACCTTGCGGCGCCCATTCCCAAGAGCAAATCCATGTCCGATCTGGCCGCCGTCAAAAATATCCTGCGGGTACTCAGAGAGGGCGGCTCGGTGGGCATCGCGCCTGAGGGCAACCGCACGTTCAGCGGACGGCAGTGGGAAATTTCCGATGCGATCGCCAAACTTGTCAAAGTTGCAAAAGTCCCCGTTGTGCTGTTCAACCTTTGCGGCGGCTACGGCACCGATCCCCGCTGGGGACACAGCGTGCGCCGGGGGACAAAATACGTCGGACGCGTCAGACGCATTCT
The DNA here is from genome assembly GCA_944363745.1 of uncultured Bacilli bacterium. The sequence goes on from CALVVD010000145.1 coordinate 446, forward strand.
GTATCCCGAAGAATACGCGGACATGTCCGTGGAAGAACTCTGCGACATCATCAAGAAGGAACTCGACGTCGTGGACGCCGATTCGGGGGAACGCTACAAGAGCCGCAAGCGCGCAGAATATATCGAACGTGCACTGTATCTGTGTCCCGTATGCAAAAAGATCGGCACCATCTCGTCCAAGGGAGCGCGCTTTTCCTGCACGTCCTGCGGCACTTCGGCGGAATATACCCCGCAGCTTACGATCGATCCGCCATTCGGGGGATTCACCAAAGTGTACCAATGGTACGACTGGGAGCGGGAACAGATCGCGCCGCGCCTGCTTGTCGGAGAGACCCTCCGCGATGAGAATATCCGATTTTTTGACAGCGTCAAATTAAAAAACAAACTTGTACTGGACGGAAACGCCGTTTCCATGGATAGAAACGCCATCACCGTATACGGAAAAGACAGCACCCATGTCTTTTTGCTGGAAGAAATCGACGGGATTGCCGCGATCATGAAACGCAAATTCAACTTCTATTACAAGGGCAAGACCTATCAGATCAAGGGCCATAAACGCTTTTGTGCCGTCAAGTACGTGCATGCGTTCAACGGCATGCGCGCGGCGCTGAAAGCGCACAACGAGGATACCGCTACGGAGGAACACGTATGAGTTTTGCCGATCTGAATATCTGGACTTTTATCATGGTCATCGCCGCACTGCTGGCAAGCATGCTGGTGGCGGCGGTCCTGAAACACTTCATCCCTGCCCTGCAGAAATCCCTTATCCCCGTTTCGGTGCTGGGCGGTCTGCTGCTGCTCGTCATCTCTACCGTCGTCTATTTTACGGCGGGGGATTATCTGTTCGACCTGCCCGCCTTCGGCGCGCCGTCGGAAGACCCCGAAGGCGCCAAATCGGGAATGCAGGTACTGGAAATGATCACCTATCACTGTCTGGGCATCGGCTTCGTTGCCTCGGGCATGCGCAATTCCAAAAAGAAGTTCACCAAAAAGCGCGCCGTCGAAGTGTTTGACTCGGGCGTAACGACCGTGAACGGCTACCTCATTCAGGCGTTCGGCGGACTTGTCATCACCATGGTCGCGGCATGGGCGCTTTCAACGCCGGGGCTCATTTCGGGCGCGGGCATCCTGCTTGCTTTCGGCTTCGGGCAGGGCACGGGACAGGCGCTCAACTACGGCAGGATCTATGAAAACACGAACGGTTTCGTAGACGGCGCCAACTTCGGACTGACCGTTGCCGCGCTCGGCTTTTTGGTCGCCTGTTTCGGCGGCGTCATCTACCTGAACGTCATGCGCAGAAAGGGCGTCATCAAGATCGACACTTCGGTGCGCCGCTCGCAGCTCTCCGACTACGAGGACGAGAACGAACTTCCCACCGTCTCCTCCATCGACAAGCTCACCGTGCAGATCGCCATCGTGCTCGTCGTGTACGCCATCTCCTTCGGCATCATGTACGGGCTGTCGGCGCTCCTGCCCTCGCTCGCCGACACGCTGTTCGGGTTCAACTTCCTCATCGGCGTGCTGCTGACCATTCCCGCAAAAGCCATCCTCAACAAGCTCTACGACAAAGGCGTCGTCAAAAAGCGCATCATCAACAACTATATGATGGACCGCATCAGCGGCTTTGCCTTTGACGTGATGATCGTGGCGGGCGTCGCCGCCATCAAGCTGCCCCTGCTCGCCTCTTATTGGTGGGTGCTTCTGTTGCTTGCCGCCTATGGAACGGCAGCGACCTTCCTCTACGTCAATCTGGTGTGCAAAAAGCTCTTCCCCGATTATCGCCACGAACAGTTCCTTGCGTTCTTCGGTATGCTGACGGGCACCGCCAGCACGGGCATGATCCTGCTGCGCGAGATCGACGGCAGTTACCGTACCCCTGCGAGCGAGAACCTTGTCTATCAAACGCTGCCCGCCATGGTATTCGGATTTCCGCTGATGTTCCTGGCCCCGTGGGCGGCGACGGACAATCTATCGGCGCTCATCGTATGCATCATCGTAGGCGTATGCTTCGTGGCGCTCAATATCCTTCTGTTCCGGCGAAGTATCTTCAAAAAGCAATACGCCCGTGCGGCGGCAAAACACGCCGCCGACGCCGCGGACGAAGACGGCGGACAATTACCCCCCCCCGAAGAGCAGTCCTCCTGCCCGTCTGCTGAAATTGCGGACGTCCCCGCGGATACAGGTTCGGACGACGCCCCGCCGCAATCATAGACACCATGACTGCGCCGCCGATGCATACATCGGCGGCGCCTTTATTTTTACAAATCCGGCACATACTGGGAATATGAAGATCACGACACTGCTGTGCTGCACCGTTCTGATCGCGTTCGGCCTCGGCGCCTGCATCTATGCCCTGACGGGCTTTGACCTGCTTGCCGCGGTCACCTTCGGAAACGCATACGCCTACCGCGCACTGCTCTCCCTGACGGGCGTGGCGGCGCTGTGGCTCGTATTCTGGCTGATCGCCTTCCGCCCGACGCGACAGCTGCGCTGAAAATCGCTTGACGTCCCGGAAAAAACGTGATACAATGCAGGCTACGGAAGGTTTTCGGTCAACACTTCCGAATAAAAAAACCGAGGTTTTTTCATGTTCCGAAACTTTTTTACCGCCAAGCGCATCTGCCGCGCGGGCATCATCGCCGCGCTGTATGTGGCGCTCACCTATGCATTCGCCCCCGTGGCGTTCGGGATCTTTCAGATCCGGCCCGGCGAAGCGCTGACCCTGCTGCCCCTCTTTTTCCCCGAGGCGATCCCCGCGCTGTACGTCGGCTGTCTGCTTGCGAACCTTGCTTCGCCCTTCCTGCTCTATGACCTGACGATCGGGCCGCTTGCAACGCTTGCCGCCGCCGTCTGCACCTACCTGATCGGTGTCGCTTTCCGCAAATATGCGGGAAAGGGCGCGGCCGTGCTGAAAGTCGGCCTGGGCGGCATCTTCCCCATTCTGTTCAATGCATTCGTCATTCCCGCCGTCATCGTCTTTTTGTGCAGCGAGGGAGCGGACGCCACCATCGCCGTCTACTGGACGACGTTCGCCTCTTTCCTTCTCACCGAGACCGTCTGGGTGCTCGGCCTGGGGATCCCCCTGTACGCATTTGTCGCAAACATGCGCAAAAGGGGCGTCGCGGCCTTTACGGACGGCAAAAAGAAACCGCTTCCGCGGACCCCTTCGGAGCCGTCGCAGCCCACACCGCAATCCTGAACGAAAAAACCGCGCCCGACCGAAAGCGCGGTTTT
>CALVVD010000146.1 GCA_944363745.1 uncultured Bacilli bacterium
GGCGCGGACTACCGTTTTGAGTATTCGCCCGAGAGCTTCACGGGGACGGAGCCCGAATATGCGCTCGAAGTGTGCAATGCGGTGCTCGACGTCTGGCAGCCCTCGGCGGACAGAAAGGCGATCATCAACCTCCCCGCCACGGTGGAAAACGCCATGCCCCACGTGTACGCGCAGCAGATCGAATATCTGCACAAAAACCTGAAGTACCGCGAAAACGTGGTCCTGTCGCTGCACCCGCACAACGACCGCGGGAGCGGCGTAGCGTCCGCGGAATTCGGGCTCCTTGCGGGCGCGGACAGGGTGGAGGGCACGCTCTTCGGCAACGGCGAACGCACGGGCAACTGCGATGTGGTGACGCTCGCCATGAACATGTACTCGCAGGGCGTCGATCCGGGCCTCGATTTTTCCAACATGCCCTACGTCGCGTCGCTCTATCAGACGTATACCGACATGCGCATCTCTCCCCGCGAGCCCTATCGGGGGGAAGTCGTCTTTGCGGCGTTCGCCGGTCTGCATCAGGACGCCATCGCCAAGGGAATGCGCTTCCGCGAGGAGACGCACCGCACGGTCTGGGACGTTCCCTATCTTCCCATCGACCCCAAGGACGTGGGCAGGGAGTACGATTCCGACGTGATCCGCATCAATTCGCAGTCCGGAAAGGGCGGCGTGGGCTATATCCTCGAACATGCTTACGGCCTGAAACTGCCCGCCCGCATGAAAGAGGCGGTCAGCTATGCCGTCAAACATGAATCGGACGTGCTGCACAAGGAACTCAAGGCGGAGGAAATTTTCGGCGTGTTCGGAAAGAGATTTCTCTCCCCGCGCAGCGTCTTTTCGCTCGGCGAAGTGCACTACCGGCAGGAAAACGGGATCACGGCAACCGTACAGGTCGTGGAAGGGGAGAAAAAGACGGTCGTCGAGGCGACGGGGAACGGACGCCTGGACGCCGTGTCCAACGCCCTCAAAAAACATTTCGGCGTGCAGTTCAATCTGACGGGATACGAACAGCACGCGCTCTCGTCCGGTTCCTTTGCGCAGGCGATCTCCTATCTCGGCGTCGAGACAAAGGAGCGCATCTGTTGGGGAGCGGGTGAAAATTCGGACATCACCCTTGCATCCGTGCAGGCGCTCGTGTCCGCGCTCAACAATCTTTTAAGCGCATGAACGCGGTCAATTTCGACGCCGTCATGCTGCGCATGCTCGCGGGGGCGGAGGACAAACGCCTCTTGCTGCACGCCTGCTGTGCGCCCTGCGCCTCTTACTGTCTCACCCAGACGGCGCCCAGGACCCGAGTGACGGCGTTCTTTTACAATCCCAATCTTGACAGCGCGGAGGAGTATGAAAAGCGCCTGCACGAACTGCGGCGGCTGACGGAGGCGACAAAACAGGCCGACGTGCTTGATACCGGCTACCGGCACGAGGATTTCGCGGCGGCCGCGGCGGGGTTTGAGGACGCGCCCGAGGGCGGCGCGCGCTGCGAACGCTGTTTCCGGCTGCGGCTCTTCGAGACGGCGCGCATGGCAAAGTCGGGCGGGTTCGATCTGTTCGCCACGACGCTCACGGTCTCGCCGCTGAAAAATGCCGCGCTCATCAACCGCATCGGATCGGAAGCGGCGGAAGCGTTCGGCGTGGAATATCTTCCCACCGATTTCAAAAAGAGGGGCGGATATCTGCAGTCCGTGCAGCTGTCCCGGCAGTACGGGCTGTACCGCCAGAATTACTGCGGCTGTGAATTTTCCAGACGCGTTTTACAGGACAAATAAAGGCAGCGCCGCGGGATCCCCGCGGCGCTGCCTTTGAGTTTATTGTCCGTTGACCCATCCGATCACGGGGTTCAGATAGTTCTCGTCCGTCAGATCGCAGTCCTTGCCGTAGCAGTTCATAAAGGCGGGCATCCACGCCTCTTCGTAGGTCTCCGGCGCTTTGTTTCTGAGCATGCCGTGCAGAAGTCTGCACAAAAATCTGTCGCCCGCACTGAGGCTGCTGTGCTTCCATGCGCCGCGGCCGTAAAAGAGGGGAACGTCCGCAAGCCGATCGGTCATGTTTGCCCGTCTGAGCGCCGCAAGCGTAGCTTCGTCCGCGGGGGACAGCCCCACGGCAAACACCGCGGCGCGTTTTTCCCGCAGCAATGAAGCGTGCTTTCTGAAAAATTTGAGCCCCGCGATCTTTCCGGCGTATACGCCGCCGCACAGCAGGACGGCATCGTACGCCCCGAGGGTCCCGGGCTTTGTCCCGGAGAGCTCTGCAAGGTCTGCGCCCGTCTTTTGGGACAGGATTTTTGCATACGTGCGCGCCGCGCCGTACTTCGATTCATATAAAACGATGGTTTTCATACGGTCTTGTCCCCGTCCGCTGTCCTTTCACGGAACGCGCCGTCCCGCGCGGCGGAGCATGCAGGCTATCGGATATGTTTGCCCGTCAGCAGATGTCTGTCGAACTGTTCGCGGGGGAGCATCGCTCCGCCGAGCGTGTCCGTGAACAACAATATTTTGTAGGCGCTCTCGGAGACGGCGCGTTCAAACAGGTCGTCGGCCGTCTTTACGGGCGGGAGCGCGGTGTCCGCATTGGCGGCGCGTTCAAACGCCTCGCCCGATAAGATCGCGGGGTCGGGCGTCTTTGCCGGATACAGACAGGAGAGCGCGTGGACGTGAAAGAGCCTGTCAAACCTTCTCCAATGCTTTTGCGAAGCGTAGCATTTTTTGTGGAAGAATGCCAGATACCACGCAAAATTTTTGACGCCGTCTGAAAAGACCGCGCGCTCCATGGGCGTTCTGCCGAGCGTCCGCGTCACTTTTTCCCACAGGGAATACAGCGCGCCCTCCCTGCAGCCGGTAAGGTCGGGGAAAGGGTAGCGTTCCGCTTCCCGTCCGCGCAGTTTGCGTACAAAGTACACGTCCCAGTCGTTTTCCATGCGCTGATGTTCGCGCTTATGCAGGTTGTTCTGTTCCAGATAGCGGTAGACAAACGGGTGGAACGCAACGTCCGCACAGTAGTGCGTGACGTAGCCCAGGCAATAGGCCTGCGCCGCCCTGCGCTCCTCTTCGCCAAGCGTCGGAATGGCATCCAGGAATGCGCAGAACAGTTCATACACCGCATTGCGGTGCAGGTATTTTCCGAAGTTTCCCTCCTGTTTGTTCGCTTTCTTTGCGAAAAAGAACACATCGGGGCCCTGCGCGCCCAGAAAGTACGCTTCCGGCGCCGCAAAGATCACGGTCTGAAGTTGTTCGGGAAGGCGCTTTGCCGCCTCTTCGGCGATCAGCGCGTGTGTTATGGAAGAAGGCATCGTCTTATACTATGTTGTGCGCGCCGCACGCGTTCATGCGTTCTGTGCGGCGGGATATGTCCTGGCGCCGAAGAGCGCCGTGCCGAGGCGGATCATGTTCGCTCCGTGCGCAAGGCACAGTTCCCAGTCGCCGCTCATGCCCATCGAAAGGAAACGGATATTGCCGTCCTGCGCCCTTGCGCGGTCGTAGAGCGCGCGCATTTCGTCCGCAAGGCGGGCAAGGAACGCCCGATCCTGCGAAAGGGGAAGCATCGCCATGAAGCCGCACACGCGCAGTCCCTGCATGTCGTGCACGCGCTCATAGGCCTCATACGCCTCCGCAAGGGAGTATCC
>CALVVD010000147.1 GCA_944363745.1 uncultured Bacilli bacterium
CCAGAGCTGATGCATCGGTATCGATGGTCTCGTCGTCAGGCTGCTCCTCATGCACCTCCGTATCCAGGCCGACGGCCCCGGAAGCCTCAATCGCATCCCTGGCCGCATACTTCACCGCCATCGAGCTGTAGGTGGCCCCGCTCAAGGTATCCACATTCCAGCTCTGGGCCTCCAGAATCCGTCTCGGGGTCTCCTCAATGGAATAATCGCTGACCCCTTCGCTCTCGCTGTGGGAGGTCACCTGCACATCGGTGATCACCCCTTCCTCCAGAGTCACCTCCACTGTGACCGGTCCATGGAAGCCCTGTGCCGTTCCCTCAAAGGTACCGCTGACCTTCTCCGCCGCAGCCTCCGTACCGGCCTCCGTCGCCGCTTCTGTGGGTGCCGCCGAAGGAGCCTCTGTCTGTGCGTCCGTCGCCGCGTCGGTCTGTGAGCAGGCCGCCAGGCTCATCGCCATCGCTGCCGCCATAGCGAGAGCGGCCCATCTCTTCGCTTTTCTTCTCATCCTGTTTCCTCCTCTTCTGAATGCTGTCTTGGATGATTGTGCATTCTAAGACAATTATACATACACGTATGTACAATTTCAAGGGATTTTTGAAGAAAAATTAACATTTACACTCGCTTGCCAATATCGATTCTCTGACTTATACTAGGATTATCCGCATAATGGCGGAATCAAATTGTTGTTTGCAAGAATTTTGTTAAGAATTCAGGAGAGGTATTCATGGCTATTCGAGATGAAAAAACAAAGGAAAGGCTGCTGGTCTGCGCCATCCGCCACTTTGCCGAGCAGGGCTACGCCGCCACCAACCTGGCGGAGATCGCCAAGGAAGAAGGGGTGACCCGCGGCCCTCTGTACTATTATTTTACCGATAAGGCGGCCCTGTACCGGGCCTGCGTCCAGCGCGTAATCGAAGAAAACAAGGAAGCGTATTCCCGCATCCTAGTGGAGGGCCGTCCCTTCCTGGAAATGCTCCGCGAGGATTTTTCATACTGCCTGCAGGACAAGGGACTGTTCAGCCGGATTGGGAACAGGGGAAAGGACGAACCCGATATGACCGCCGCGTGCAGGGAATTTACCCACTGGCTTCTCCAGCTCAAATACCGGGTTTTTTCCTATGCAAAAGAGAGAGGCGAACTGCCTCCCTCCTGCGATCTCTCCGAATTGATTACTTTTATCTATATTTATTACCACGGCGTTATCCAGGTCAAGCAGCTGGCCGAAGAAGTGGACGGCTTCAGCCGTTCGATGCTGGATGACAGCGTGGACGTCTTCGTGGACCTGATCCGGAAAAAATTTATCGAACAAAGCCCTCAGTGACAGATAATCTGCTGCGTGGAAGAATCGAAGATATGCAGCTTTTCCAGATCCATCACAAATCTTCTGGTCTCCCCGGTCCTGGCCTGGACATGGGCCGCCACCTTTGACGTAAAGCTGGCCGATTCCACATCGAAATACAGGTAAGCCTCCGAGCCCAAAAGCTCATATACCTTCACCACTGCCTCCAGGACATTGCCCTCAGCCGCGCGGCTGTCATCCACGGTGATGTCCTCGGGACGGATGCCTAAGACTACGTTTTTCCCGATATAGCCTCCCTCCCGCAGGGCCTTACCCTTATAATCCGGCAGGGTAATCACGTGCTCACCGAAAGAAGCCGTCACAACCTGGCCCTCCTCGGCAATGCGGGCCGTTACCATATTCATCTGCGGCGAGCCGATGAATCCGGCTACAAACATATTGTCCGGCTTATTGTACAGATTCTGCGGCGTATCCACCTGCTGAATCACCCCGTCCTTCATCACCACAATGCGGGTGCCCAGGGTCATAGCCTCCGTCTGGTCGTGGGTTACGTAAATGATCGTGGCCTGAAGCCTCTCATGAAGCTTCGCAATCTCAATCCGCATCTGCACGCGAAGCTTGGCGTCCAGATTGGAAAGAGGCTCGTCCATCAAAAACACCTTCGGATTTCGCACAATGGCCCGCGCGATGGCCACGCGCTGCTTCTGGCCGCCGGACAGCTGGGCCGGCTTGCGGTCAAGCAGAGACTCGATATCCAGAATGCGGGCCGCCTCGTGGATCGTGGCATCAATCTCCTTGCGAGGAACCTTGCGCAGCTTCAGGCCAAAGGCCATATTCTCATAAACGCTCATATGGGGATAAAGGGCGTAATTCTGAAACACCATGGCGATATCCCGATCCTTCGGTTCCACATCGTTAACCCTCTTGCCGTCGATATACAGTTCTCCCGACGTGATCTCCTCCAGGCCGGCGATCATACGCAGCGTCGTCGATTTGCCGCAGCCGGATGGGCCTACAAAAATAATAAATTCCCTGTCCTCGATTTCCAGATTAAAATCCTTTACCGCTTCAAATCCATTGGGATACACTTTTCCGATATGCTGCAATGATAAGCTAGCCATAATATCGCCTCCTGATCTGTGATAAATTTAAAACCTCGGTTCTGGCGCGAACCTTCTTTTAATAAGATACAACTTTCTCCCGATAAATACCATTCTCTTTTTTACCAAAAAGTTCAGGAAAGCTTTAGCCAGTTTTTTGATTCTCTTATTTCAAAAACAGTTTTTATCACAATTTTTTGAGGTTAAAACGAATTATCCCTGTCGGTTTTCGATAAATCCCTCTCCATACACCTCTCTGGCGTCCGTCACAATCACAAAAGAATTCTGGTCAATTTTGGACACTATGTCCTTCAGCTGAACGATCTCCTTGCGGGACACGACGCAGAACAGCACATTTTTAGACTGGCCGGAATACATTCCTTTGCCCTGCAGCCCGGTCGCCCCCCGGTCCATATCATGCATAATCGCTTCGGCTATCTCATCCGGCCTTTCCGAGATAAAAAAAACAGCCTTGGACAATTTCATCCCCTCCAAAATCCCGTCCGCAATCTTTCCCACCGCAAAGACGGCGATAATCGCGTAGAGAGCGTATTTCAGGCCGAATACCCAGGCTCCGGCCAAAACAATCAGGCCGTCCAGCACCTGCATAATCTGCGCCACCGAAAAATGCCGCATATAATGCTGCAGAATAGCCGCCAGCAGATCCGTTCCGCCCGTGGTGGAGCGGGCCATAAACACCAATCCCGTCCCCACGCCGGTCATAGCCCCGCCAAAAAGGGCCGATAACAAAATATCATCCAAATTGATATAAAGATCCGGCAGAATATACAGAAAAAAAGAAAGCCCCAAAGTAGCCACCAAAGTCCGCCGAATAAACCTCCAGCCCTTTACCAGCAGGGCGGCAAGAAAAAGCGGAATGTTGAAAACCAGGTTCGTAAGCCAGAGGGGCACTCCCGCCAGTTCCTTCACAATAATGCCGGCCCCCGACACGCCGCCG
>CALVVD010000148.1 GCA_944363745.1 uncultured Bacilli bacterium
CTGCCGCTGATACAGCGGGAGCTGTTCCGGGAGGTCCCGCAGCTCCTCCAGCATCTCCCGGTCCTCCTGTTCACTGACCCGGATACCCGCCCCCATCCGGGAAAAACGGTTATAGCAGCGCACATACAGAAGTTCCAGATAGATGTGCCGGCTCTTCAGCTGACCCAGCTCCATCATGGCGGCGGTGCCCGCCTCCCGGTCGTCCTCCCGAAGTAGGCGCTCCCAGTTCTCCGCGACCCCGTGGAGCGCCGGAGTCATTTCCCCGCAGTCCATCTCCAGAAAGGAAAGCAGGCTCTCCAGGAACGGGAGCTCCCGACAGGTCGAGGGCACGCCCTGGACGCCGTAGCCATCGAATTGAAAGACCTCTTTTTTCTCAGAGAAGTACATCTTGGCATACCACATGTCGGTGCCCTCCGAAATAGACAATTACAAATTATTTTTATGATAGTCTTGACAGCGGTTGAAAATCGTGTTACGATACAGGCGAAAGGGACTGTCAAAATAATCTTACCATAGTCTAACATCAGAAGATCCGATTGTCAACGGAAAATTGGTCCCAGACATTCGGAGCGGCACCTTGAAAACAGAATACCCATCACCAGAGACGATACTCTCCGGAGAAGCAGCGCCAGGACGTTGTCCAACAGGGCTCCCACAAAGTCGCAGACTTTGTGGGAAGAGGCGCCGCAACGGCGTGAATGAGTTTTCGCGCAAGCGCGGAAACGAATGATACAAAGTTTGCGGCGACGATGAGCGTGCCAAGGGGAAGAAAACGTCGTGTTGGTCAAACAAGGCCGCAGGGCAGGAACGGGTATGGTGCATGGCCAGACAGAGCACAGCAAGGACAGCCCCTGTAAAAAAAGACCGCCGAACTGCTGCAACAGTTCAGCGGCCCGCCGCGTTTCGGAAAACACAGCCTGATCTGTGTCCCAGTTTAACAGAGAGACCTCCGAAACGCAAGAAATTTTTTCTCTGAATTTGAAAACGGAGGTACTGAAACTTGAAACTGTCCATTTACAAAAGCTACGACGAACTGCCGCTGATGCTGAACATGAAACAGCTGGCCAATCTGCTTGGAATCTCGGATGCCAGTGCCTATGAACTGATCCAAGAGGAGGGCTTCCCCGCTCTGCGCATCGGCAAGCGCATCGTAGTTCCTAAAGAGGAACTGCAAAACTGGATCTCCGCCCGCACGAAAGGAGTACAGAAATGAGAACAGAGCAGAAACGTGATGTAAAGAAGTACTTCTTTCTGCTCCCCAACGCAGTGTTCGAGCTGGGGCTCCATGTGTACGAACTGGCCATCTATGCCTACCTGCTGCGGATCGAGGATCGACGAACCTGGCAGTGTGTGGTCAGCTATCCTGCCATTGCGGACAAGCTTGGAATCTCCGTGAATACCGTGGCCAAGTATGTGGGGCTGTTGGAGGAACACGGTCTCATCACCACAGAGCGAACTGACGTCTTCACCAAAGATGGACTCAAGCGCAATGGCTGTCTGCGTTACACCATCCTGCCGATCCAAAACGCAATCGACCGCTTCCATGAGCGACAACTGGCCGAACTGGAGCAGGCGGCCGCTCAGCAGCGGGCACGGAGACAAGCGGAAAAGTCCGGCGTGGCGTTTATCCAAGCGAACAGGGAGCAAAGCGCATGACTCCCCCTGTCAGCCCCTGTGGGCCGCTGTGTGGCCCGATGACGGGAGGGGCAGAGTCCCTGCCCCTCCTCGCGGGTTCAGGCCGGTGTGGGCCAGTTGTGGGAGGCGTTGCGGCACAAGGCTTCCGGCGAACCGAGGGACGAAAGGAAAAGCAGGATAAAAACCGGGGTCACCGGTGGCTCTTCCGGCCGGTCACTTCGCCCCGCAGTGCGGGTCGTTACGGGGTTTTGCGGTGTATCAAAAGTGGGGTCAAAAACAGGCGGCAGGGATCACACTTGCGGTCACAATCCCCGAACTCCTACTGCCATAACGAAAAAATAGGGGTCATGCCCCGGAAAGGAGAAGTTTATGGGCAAAAAAGAGAGATTCGCCTTCTATCTCACCCCGGAGAAGAAAGCCATCCTGGAGCGCCGGTATCAGGAGGACGGAAGCCGGAGCATGACCGCCTTCATTGAGCGGGCGGTGGACTTCTACCTGGACTACCTCAGCGCCAACAACGCTGGTCTGTTCCTCCCCACCTCCATCAAATCCTACCTGGACGGGCGGCTGGGGCAACTGGAGGAGCGGCTGTCCTCCCTGGCCTTCCGGCAGGCGGTGGAGCAGGACATGGTGGCCGGTATCCTTGCCGACGCCTATCAATTCAGCGACGAGGATCTCCGCCGCCGACGGGCGGAGAGCGTCAACAACGTGAAGAAAACCAATGGCCGCGTCTCGCTGGAGCAGCGGGTGCGGGGAGCTTGGGAGGAGGGCGATGAGTGGCAAGACTGATCCTGAAAAGCCCATATCTCAAATGCGGAGGCGGCAACTCTGTCAGCGGCTACCTACAATACATCGGCACACGGGAGCGAGTAGAAATCCTTCCGGATGACCGCCCGCCCACCCGGAAACAGGAGCAGTTGGTCAGAAAATTGGTGAAGGATTTCCCGGAAGCGAAGGAGCTGGGCGAGTATTTGGACTACGCGGAGAAGCCCACCAAGGCCCGTGCCTCGGCCTTCATCACCAGAGCATTGGAGGAAAACTGGTCGGCAGTGCAGCAGTCAGAGGGCTACATGAAGTACATTGCCACCCGTCCACGGGCGGAGCGGCTGGGTGACCACGGCCTGTTTAGTGACGAGGACGGCGTGAACTTGGAGCAGGCCATGCGGGAGTTGGATCAGTACACCGGCAACGTGTGGACACACATACTCTCCCTGAAACGTGAGGATGCCGCCCGTCTTGGGTACGATAACGCCAAAGCGTGGATGAACTTGCTCCGGGCAAACCGCAACGACATTGCCGCCGCCATGAATATCCAACCGAATCACTTCCGCTGGTACGCCGCCTACCATGATGAGGGGGAGCATCCCCATGTCCACATGATGGCGTGGTCGACGGTGCCCGGTGAGGCATACCTGACGCGGGACGGTATCCGCAAAATCAAGTCCACGCTCACCAATCAGATCTTCAAACAGGAAATACTCCACACCTACGAACAGAAGTCACAATCGCGGGATGAGTTGGTGTGGGAGGCCCGCCGTGCGATCCGGCGACTGACCCAGGAAATGGCTCGGTGCGTCTACGCCTACCCGGAGGCGGAAGAATTAATGCAGACGCTCTCTGCACAATTGGAAACGGTCAAGGGCAAGAAGTCCTACGGCTACCTCCCAAAGTCTGTCAAGAAAACCGTGGATGAGGTAGTGGACAAGCTGGAGGAACTGCCGGTAGTGCGTGAGTGCTACAACCAGTGGTGCAGACTCCAGGGCGAGGTGGAAAGCTACTACCACGACAAACCCAGAAAACGAAAAAAGCTGTCCCAGGAGAAAGAGTTTCGGCAGATCAAGAACGCCGTCATTCAGGAGGCGGAACGGATACGGTTGGGGGATATTACCTTCGAGGACGCTGACCTGGCTGGGCATGACGAACCGGAGCAGGTACAAAATGAGTCCTATGCCTGCTGGGAGTTGCGGCGGATCATCCGGGACGAAAGACTTTCGCTGGAGGAGCGGGATGGCGCGGTAGAGGAGTTGGAACAGCTTGCCCGACTCGGTGACGCCCACGCTCAGTACCTGATGGGACAGCTCTACCGGGACGGTCCTCTGCTGATCCCGGACAGTCAAAAGGCGAAAGCCTGGCTCGCTCAGGCGGCAGAGCGTGGTCTGCCGGAGGCACAGTACGCCCTTGGCAAGCTGCTTCTCTCTGACGATTGGGAGGTGCGCGACCCGGAGAAGGGCATCCGCTGGCTGAAGGAAGCGGCGGAGCACGGAAACCAGTGGGCCGCCTACCGGCTTGGGAAAGAGTATCTCAGCGGCGAATTTGTGTCAAAGGATGCTACCGAAGCGGCGGATTGGTTCACAAAACCGGCGGAGACCGGCAACCAGTACGCCCAGTATATGCTGGGCAAGCTGTGCCTGACGGGACAGGGGCTTCCACAAGACCAGACTCAGGCGATGGTGTGGTTCAGCCGCTCCGCCGCCCAGGGAAATCAGTATGCTCAGTTCTTTTTGGAGCAGAGAAACGATCTTCGCCCGCCCTCTGTGATGCTGGCGGTCACTCAGCTGCTCTACCACATGAGCCGGATCTTCGAGGATCACGCTCTGCCCCGATCCAGCACCGGCCTCCAGGTGGACAGCAAACTTCGAAGAAAAATCCAGAAGAAGAAAATTGCTATGGGCCACAAGCCGGACGACCATGAGGAGGAGCAGAACCAGGGCGGCATGGTCATGGGCGGAATGTGACGCCCCCTCCAAGAATTGCGTCGCAAATCAAAGAGAAAAGGCTTTTCCTCACGGCGTGAGGCTCCCGAAAAATGTGAATTGTTTGATAACTCTGCCTCCTGCCGCTGGATAGTTTTCTCTTTCTGCGGTATGTTGTGTTGCTGCAAAGGAGGCGGCACGCATGAACGACTACACGAAGGCTCTGCACCAGCGGTTCTATCGGGAGCCGGAAAATACAGAGGAAGAACAGGCGATGGAGCAGGCGGAGCAGGCGCTGAAAGCCATCCTGGATCGGGAACAACGGAAGCTCCTCCTGGCCCTGGTGAACGCCCAATCTCTGTGGCAGGAGCGCACTTCCCTGGAGAGTTTCACCGCCGGCCTCCGCTTGGGGCTGGGCATCGCAGGGGAGCTGGAGCCCTA
>CALVVD010000149.1 GCA_944363745.1 uncultured Bacilli bacterium
TATCGCTTTCGAAGGCTGCGAAGGCGCGGGCAAATCCACGCAGATGCGCCTTCTTTCCGAATATCTCACGTCGCGCGGCATACCGCACATCCTTACGCGCGAGCCGGGCGGCGGGCAGATCTCCGAAGCCATAAGAAAGATCATATTGGACGGGAAAAACAGCGAAATGACGGACGAATGCGAGGCGCTTTTATACGCCGCCGCGCGCGTCCAGCATCTTGCCGATACCGTCGCGCCCGCACTCGCGCGGGGAGAAACGGTACTCTGCGACCGCTATATATTTTCTTCTTTCGCCTATCAGGGCTACGGCAGGGGACTTTCCCTTGCTTTTCTGAAAGAGATCAATGCGTTCGCGATCGAAAAATATATGCCCGATCTGACGGTTTTTTTGGATATACCGTCATCCCGCGCGTTTGAAAGAAAGCACGGCGCGGATCCGGACGACAGGATGGAACAGGCGGGCGAAGCCTTCCACAGGCGCGTTTACCAAGGGTATAAGTCGCTGTTGAAGGAATATCCCGAAGAGATGACCGCGGTCGACTGTTCGGGCACGAAGTACGAAACGAGCGCGCGCATCGCCGAACTTTTGCGTTCGCGCGGGCTGATCGGCTGACGGCCGCGCCTCCCGCCAAAAGCATCCGTTTTCCGCGCGGCGCGCCACAGGTGGAATATGTCCGTTTTCAGCAATGCAAGGCCTTATAAGATCGTTTCGGGAGATATCGCGCAGGGCAGGCTTTCCCATGCTTACCTGCTCATATGTCCCGACGCGCGCAATCTGCGCGGGTTTCTCAAAGAACTCGCCTGCCTCGTGTTCGGGGCGGACAGGCGCGCGCAGGATCTTATAACCCGGGAAATGTTTGCGGACTGCCTCGTTCTTCCCGCCGTCGGCGGCAAGTTCACCGTTGCCGAAGCGAAGGCGGTCGTGGACGAGAGCTATATCAAGCCCGTGGAAGGAGACAGAAAGGTCTTTATCCTCGACGGCGTGCAGGATATGAACGCGAGCGCGCAGAACAAACTTTTGAAGGTATTGGAAGAGCCGCCCGCGAACGTCTGCTTCCTGTTGGGCGCGGTCAACGATTTCGCGGTGCTTCCCACCGTAAAATCGCGCGCGAAGAGGCTCGATTTGAACCGTTTTCCCGAAAGGGAAATAGAAAATTATCTGAAACAAAAATACCCCGGCAGGGAGGACGCCGCCGAGATCGCCGCCGTCTGCGGCGGTTCGCTCGGCAGGGCGGAAGAACTTGCAGAGGAAGGAGACCTTAAAAAAGCTACGGAAGACGCGGTGTTTTTCGCGATGAATATTTCGGTCTCTTCCGCGATCTCCGCTTCGCGCAAGTATGCGGATAAGGACAAAATTTCC
This sequence comes from uncultured Bacilli bacterium, assembly GCA_944363745.1. The sequence goes on from CALVVD010000149.1 coordinate 1,361, forward strand.
TCCTTTTTGACCGTGCTTCGGCTCGTATACCGGGATATTCTCATGCTGCGGCTGGGGCGGGAGGATCTGCTCCTTTCCGGCGGCGACAGGGCGATGCTCGGGCGCGCCGCTGCCCGCTATACGCCCGCCGCGCTCGTAAACGCGCAGGACAGGATCGCCGCCGCGGAACGGGAGATCCGTTTCAACGCAAACCTGTCCGTCTGCCTGGAAACGCTGTTTTTCGGCATTTTGGAGGGACGATGAAAGTCATAGGGATCAAATTCAAAGACGGGGGAAAGATCTATTACTTCGCCCCGCAGAAAAACGTAACGTATGAAGAAAATATGGACGTGGTCGTGGAGACCGCAAAGAGCATAGAGATCGCAAAGGTGGCGTTTCTTCCGCACGACGTGCCGGACGAAACGGTGACCCAGCCCTTAAAACCCGTCATCCGCGTCGCAACGGAGAAAGATCTGGCGCAGCGCAAAAAGAACCTCGAAAGGAAGCCCGAGGCGATGCGCATCGCTGCGGAAAAGATCGAAAAGCACGGGTTGAAAATGAAGCTGATCGACTGCGAATTCGCATTTGACGGGAGCAAGGTCGTATTCTATTTCGCGGCGGACGGCAGGGTGGATTTCCGCGAGCTGGTCAAAGACCTTGCCGGCGCGTTCCACATCCGCATAGAACTGCGGCAGGTGGGCATCCGCGACGAGACGAAGCTGCTCGGCGGCATCGCGCCGTGCGGGCGGGTGTGCTGCTGCGCGGGCGCGATGCCCGATTTCAGAAAGGTTTCCATCAAAATGGCGAAGGTGCAGGGGCTTTCGCTGAACCCCGGCAAGATCAGCGGCCTTTGCGGCAGGCTGATGTGCTGTTTGAGTTACGAGAACGATTATTACAGCGAGATTTACAAAAAAATGCCGAAAATGGGGGCCGAGGTCGGCACTCCCGACGGCAAAGGCACGGTCGTGGGAGAAAACATGCTCAAACAGACGGTGCGCGTAAAAATCGAAAAGGACGGCAGCCTCGTATACAAAGACTTCCCCCTCAAAGACGTGCGCTTCAAGAGCGGGAAAAAAGAGGCGGACGATAAGGTCGGCGACGAGCTGAAAGATATACTCGACTGAGCCGCCGCCGGCGGCGTATGCGTGCGTGCGGGCTTTTATTCCTTTCGCTTTCGCGAAAAAGTTGAAAAAATCTGAAAAAATCCGCGCGCTATGCCTTTACGAACGCAAAAATTTGTGTTATAATAAGTTCGGCAAAAGCGGAGAGGTTTGCTTTTGCCGTTGAAAAGAGATCATTTGGAGGTAGAAGATCATGGCACATAAAATTTCGGAAGATTGCATTTCCTGCGGCGCTTGCGCGGATACCTGCCCCGTAAACGCGATTTCCCAGGGCGATACGCAGTACCAGATCGATCCCGATGTGTGCATCGATTGCGGCGCTTGCGAAGAAGGATGCCCCGTCGGCGCGATCAAAGGCGAGTAAGCAAAGTATAAAACGGGAAAGTCTGCGCGGAAGCGATTCCGCGCAAGTTTTGTTCTTTTGCATGAATTGAAAAACAAAAATCCGCGGCGTATCGCTGCGGATTTTGACGGGGATATAGCTCATCTGGTAGAGCGCTTGAATGGCATTCAAGAGGTGGACGGTTCGAGTCCGTTTATCTCCACC
>CALVVD010000150.1 GCA_944363745.1 uncultured Bacilli bacterium
CGAGGCCAGAACGCCGCTCATCATCTCCGGGAAGGGGGATAAGTCGTCCGATCTGTATGAGCGCGTGGATAAGTTTGTCCGCACGCTGTCGGGCGGCTTTGACGACGATCTCAAAGAGGCGGAGGAGACTTCGCGCAGAAAGAAGGGCTCCTCGTCCGCGCAGAAGATCGCGGCGGCAGAAGCGCTTGAATGGGATTATGTCGTCGAGCGCAAGGACCGTCAGGTGCGCCTGACGGAGTACGGCGCAGAAAAGGCGGAAAGATTCTTCGGCGTGGAAAATATTGCCGATGTCACGAACGCTTCGCTCAACCATCACATTCAGCAGGCACTCAAGGCGCATCACCTGTTCCATCTCAACGAGCAGTATATCATCAACAACGGCGAGATCGTGATCGTAGACGAGTTCACGGGTCGTCTCATGATCGGACGCCGCTACTCGGACGGCCTGCATCAGGCGATCGAGGCGAAAGAGGGCGTCAAGGTGCGCGAGGAAAACAAGACCTACGCCACCATTACGTTCCAGAACTATTTCCGTCTCTATAAAAAGCTCTCGGGTATGACGGGTACCGCCAAGACGGAGGAAGGGGAGTTCCGCACGATCTATTCGCTCGATGTCATTGAGATCCCCACCAACAAGCCTGTCCGCCGTGTGGATATGCATGACAGGATCTTTTCGACCGTGGAAGGAAAGAAAAAGGCGATCGTCCGTGAGATCGTCGAGCGGCACGAAAAGGGTCAGCCCATTCTGGTCGGCACGGTCTCCGTCGATAAATCGGAAGAGATTTCCCGTCTGCTCATTCGAAACGGCGTCAAACACAATATCCTCAACGCCAAGAACCATGAGCGCGAGGCGGAAATCGTGGCGCAGGCAGGGCGCTTCGGCGCAGTCACGATCGCGACCAACATGGCCGGGCGCGGAACGGATATTCTTCTGGGCGGCAACCCGGAATATCTTGCCAAGAAGCGTCTCCGTGAAGAGGGCGTAGAGCACGAGATCATCGAAAAGGCGACTTCTTTCATCGATCTCGGCGACGATGAGGAAGCAAAGAGCGTCCGTGACCGCTACAACGAGCTCTATAAGTCTTATAAGGAAAAGACGGACGAAGAGAAGAAGAAGGTCATCGAGGCCGGCGGACTGTGCATCATCGGCACGGAGCGGCATGAATCCCGCCGTATCGATAACCAGCTTCGCGGACGTTCCGGCCGTCAGGGCGATGTCGGCGTCTCCATTTTCTTCATCTCCCTGGAGGACGATCTCATGGTACGGTTCGGCGGCGAACGCATGAAGCGCATCTATGAGATGAGCAAAATGCAGGATGATGAGAGCCTTGAATCCAAGCTGCTCACGAATCTGATCGAGTACGCGCAGAAACAGATCGAGGGACGGAACTTCGGGATCCGTAAGAACGTCCTGCAGTACGACGACGTCATGAACAAACAGCGTACCATTATGTACGCGGAGCGTATGCGCGTCATTCGCGGCGAGAATGTCCACGAGCAGGTGCTCAAATACATTCCCGGCTACGTCGAAGGAGTCGTGCGGGAGGCCGTCAATGCAGACGACATGCCTGAAAAATGGAGCGAGGCCGATCTGAATGCGGCGCTTGAGCGCTATCTTATTCCGGAAGGCTCCAACTATGTCACGCGCGAGAAACTCGAAAAATGGGACTATGACATCGCGCTCAAACGCATTTCGGAAAAGACGACAAAGTGTTATGAGGAGAAAATTGCGCGCATCAAAGAGGAAATGCCCGCAGTGGATTTCGGAAAGATCGAGCGCGACGTGCTTCTCTCCTACGTCAACAGCAACTGGATCGATCACATCGATGCCATGGATCAGCTCCGCAAGGGGATCACGCTGCGTGCTTACGGCCAGACCGACCCGGTGATCGCCTATAAGCAGGAAGGATTTGCGATGTTCGACGAAATGGTCGAGCGTATTCAGGAGCGCACGATCCGCTTCCTGCTGAAATGTCAGATCAGGGCCCAGCAGCGCCCCGTGCAGAGGATTTTCCCCACGGCAAACAGGCCGGCACAGCCCGCGCAGAACAGCCAGGAACCGGTACAGCCCCGTCAGCCCGAACAACAGGAAGCTCCTGTTCAGAACAATACTCCGGAAGCGACACAGAGCGTTCAGAATGCCGCTCCCGTCGGGCCCGAGGCAATGCCCAAGGAGGTAGACGTCAATTCGCTGCGCACTTCCGGCGAAGTGAAGTTCAATCCCGCGACGATGAAGAAAGATAAAAAGGTGGGACCCAACGATCCATGCCCGTGCGGCAGCGGACTCAAATATAAGAAGTGCCACGGAAAACCCTATTAAGGCATTTGCATTTTCGCTTTAAGGCGTAAAAATGCATGTATATCTGAGGAAAGCGGAAGGAACCGCGTTACAGGCGCGACTCCTTCTCCTTTTCTCTTCCGGATATTCCGCATTGCTGTGCGAGGTTGCCCGGGCTTCATTGAGAGCGACGTTGAAAAAATCAATTTTCAGGGAAATTTATGTTCAA
>CALVVD010000151.1 GCA_944363745.1 uncultured Bacilli bacterium
GGAATTTGTATTTTTATGTAAGAGAAGATTTCTTCATTAAAACTAGCTCTTAAAGTCATTATTGTATTGGCATTAACTATTTTCCTAAAGTATTTACTTCTAAAATAAAATGCCATATATTTATCATATACTTTTTTATTATCAATTGGTCTCAATCTCTTAGCAAATCCGCTAAATGTTGCATTTGGATAATCTTTTAATGCAACACTACTCATTGCCAATTCATCTGGAGTTTCACTTGTTCTCGTAATAAATACATCACCCTTCTTTACTGAATATTTTATTCTATCCGTATCTGATGTGTTCATTAATTCAGTTAAATTTTCAGGCAAAAAAGTATTATTAAATATATCTCTAAAAGAAACAAAAGGATATCCACTACCTGCTTGATTCTTTGAAGAACTTATTCCTGATGACATAACATACAATTCATTTAATTTATATTCTTTTAATTCACTCATATTTCAACTTCTCCAAATTATCTTTTATTTTTTGTTCTAATATTTTATTTTTTTCAAATAGTTCATTTAACTCATTTTTATAATAATTAATTTTATTTTCAAATTCCTCTTTGGTCATTTCTACATATTCTATTTTTATTTCAAAATATTGTCCTGCACTAAATGAATAATTTTTTTCTTTTATTTCATCAAATGAAACTAAAACACTAAAATCATCAATTGCTTCCTGATTAATAAAAGTATCTTCAATTTTCTTTATTTCATCATTTGATAATACGGTTTTCTGATTTTTTCCCTCTTTAACTTTACTTCCTAAATTAGAAGCATCTATCAATATTACTTTTTCTGATTTATTTACTTTATCGATAAATAAAACAGATACATTGGTTCCAGTATTTGCAAATATATTGCTTGGCATTGAAATTACACCTTTTAGCCATTTGTTATCAGTAAGTTTAGCTCTTATTGCTTTTTCTATTTTACTTTGAGCTGTTAAAAAACCTGTTGGCACAACAATTGCAGCTTTTCCATCATCTTTAAAACTGTATAGAATATGTTGAATAAAACATAAATATATAGCCATTTTTTTCTTATCTTTGTTTGGAATTTTTGGTATTCCTGCAAAAAATCTATCTGTATCACTCCATCTTCTTTCTATTGCGTCTCTAGTTGAAGAAAAGTCTGTCTTAAAAGGTGGATTAGCAGTTATATAATCAAATTGCTTTAGCCCACTATCTGGATTATATGGTAATTTATAATGCGATGGATTTAAAAGTGTATCTCCCTCAATTATATTATCCAAACTATTTGTCAATCCATTTAATATCATATTAATTCTTAAAAATCTTGACGACTTATTTGAAATATCTTGTGTATAAACTTGAGCTTTATCCCCAAATTTTCCTTTTCCAAGTTCATTTGCTAAATGTAAGACAAGTGAACCAGAACCTGCAGCTGGATCATATACCTCATATATTTTATCTTCTACTGGAGACATATTTACTAATATTTTAGCAATTGTACTTGAAATAACTTGAGGTGTAAAATATTCAGCATAAACGCCACTTGCAACATTGTAATCTTTTATTAGATATTCAAATATTGTACTATAAAAATCAAAGTTATTTTTAAATGCTTCTCCAAATGAAAATTTATCTTGACTTATTATTCCAAAAATATTTTTTGCAAAATTATTTCTCTTTGAAGCTTCAACATTTTCAGTTATTCTTGTAAATAGTGGTTTTCTTCCTCCATCTGCAGTATCAATACTGAATTCATCATTTTCTGGATAATTAGAAATCCTTTCCAATGCATCATCAAACAATTCATAAAATTTATCATTTGTACTTTTATTAATTAAGTATTCAATTGTATCTTCATATTTAAAAGCTACATCTTGAGGATATGTATTGTAAAAAACAATCAACTCTTGATGTTCATTTTTTAATATTGTTTCTAATAGCATTCCCGTCTTCTCTGAAAAATCATTTAAATTAGCCATAAATTTATCATTTAAGAACTTATATAGAAATACTGATGTTATAACTACTTCTTCACTAGCTTGATTTGATAATCCATTTGTTTGACATAAGCCTTTAAGCTCATCTATCATTTCTTTTATTTTATTCTCTAATTGTGTTACTATTTGTTCCATTTACTTACTCTCCTATTTATATAATTGAATATTTTTATATAAATCATTTAACATTTGATCATATATGCTACTAATTTTTTCAAATAATCCTTCCTGAAATAATTTTATTGTTATCTTTTGCTTAACTGAATCTACAAAATTTTTCTTACCTTGTACCAGAAAAATATCTGTATCATAAAAATTTGCAATTTCCTCATAAATAATTCTCAATACTCTTTTTATTATTGATTGATCTATATCTTCATTTTCTGTTAAATCTTGATATGTTTTAACAAAAGCAAAATTACCACCATAGGTATTTGAAAGTTCATCATTTTTTTCATTTATTTCTTTAGCTTTTTCTAGTGCTTCCTTTAATTGCTCTGTTAGTTCATCCATATTGTCTAAGTCTGATATATTTAATTTATTAAATACTTCTTCCAATAGTTCATTAAGCTTTCTAACTTGAATATCTTCTTTGTTTTTATTGTCTTTTATTACTCTCTGAATCTCTGTCGCTGTATCTACAAAATCTCTTATTCTTGGATCACTCTCAATATCTAGTTTTGATAAGTCTAATATTGTTATTTTTGTTTTTATAAAATTATATAATATCTCTACTACTTCTTCATTTGAAATCACATCCATCATACCAACAGTATCAGAAGATAAATTTATAAAATCAATCCTTTCCTGAGTAGCCTTTCTTAATGCTTTATATTTTTCTGACTCTTCTGCTGATATATATTTATCCTTTACTCTTGAAATAATAAATTCAGTTTCACAATCTCTAATTCCATTTAGTAATCTTCTAATTTTTAACAAAGCTTCTCTATTTAAATTTGTTAATTTTTTTGAAAATCTTTCAAGATTATCTATATCTTCTATAATATCTTTTAAATCTTCTAAATATTTTTGATATTTTTTATTAATATCATCTATTCCAACAACAAGTCCAGATAAAGATCCTTCATTTTCTCCGTTATCATTCATATCAGCTTCAAGTTCTTTTATATATGCTTCTATTGTATTATTATACTCCTGCTCTATATCAACAAAATCAACTATATAACCATATCTATAAATTTTTCCATTTGGTGATTTATATGGTCTATTAACTCTCGATATTGTCTGTAAAAGATTCTGTGCATGGGGTCCTCTTAATAAATACATTTTCTTTAATCTCTTTACATCATATCCTGTAGTAAGCATTAAATTAACAACTAATAAATCAGGAAAAGTATCATTTCTGAAGTTTAACTGATTTTCTTTATTAATTTTACTTTGTGTAGGATCAGCTGTATCTGTAATAACTAACCCTGTTTTTAATTCTGAATTTTTCTCAAACCATTTATGTACTTTTCTAGCTTGTTCATTTGTTCTACAAACAATCATTCCGCCTATTGTATTATCCGTATTTTGAAATCTAAAGTTTTTAAAGTCTCTCTCAATAAATTTCCCTAAAGCTGATATATAAGCATCTGATTCATACACATCCTTATTTTCTAATTGGTTATCTTCAATATCGAGATTTTGTTTTATTTCTTTTTTAGCGACAGTATCTATATCTTCTTTTTTTATTCTTAGCGTATAACCATCTGCAATAGACTTATCATAAAAGTATTTATGTATATAATCTCCAAATTTCAAATTTGAACGTTCTTTTTTTGAAAGTAATGGTGTTCCTGTTAAAGCAATATATATACCATTTGCATCACATATCATCAAATTTTTAAAGAACTCTCCATTTTTAGAATAACTTCTATGGGCTTCATCTACAAAAAATACTCTTTGAACATTTGCATTATAATCATTTTTTGCATTAGGCATTTCTCCCTCAAATTTTTGTATGTTTACAACACAATATTCTCCTATAGAATCATTTAAATTTTTTGTTGAAAGTGATTTATTTAACTCATTAGAAAATTCAGCTTTATTATTACAATTAATAACACTAAATCCTCTACTTTCAAACTCCGAACTAGCTTGCCTTAATAAATCTATCCTATCAACTACAAAGAAAAATCTAGCAACAATGTTTTTCTTTGCATAGTAATCTCTTATAATTCTATTACTATATGCTGCTAATGCTGTTTTTCCACTTCCTTGAGTATGCCAAATAATTCCTCCTTTTCCTCCACTTTCAAGTCTATCTATAATTTTCCTTGTCGCAAAGAATTGAGGATATCTCATAATTTGCTTTTGTGGAACTTTTTCATTTACATATAATATTCCATAATATAAAAAATACAATATTCTTTCTTTATCAAATACTGACGTAATAAAGCTATTACAAGGTGTTATATTTTTTAAATTCTCTTTAAATTCATCAGTATCACAAACTTTTTTATCATAACCTAAATCTTTAGTTATATTCTTTATTTCTTCCTCACTAATTTCTTTATAATCATATTTCAAATTATATAATTCATCATCTTCTCTAAAAAAAGAAAAACTAGTATTATTTCCATTTGGTGTTGTATAAAATGATCCAGCCCTAACATCTTCTGCTTCATCTGAATCTTCGTATTCCATATTATTTGAGAATGCGACAATTTGAATAAGATTAAAATATTTTTTAAATGCTCCATTTTTTAATCTATCATTTATCATTCTTTTAAATTCCTTTTGAATACCACCCTCATTATTAGGTTTTTTAACCTCTAAAAATGCTAAAGGTATTCCATTTATTAACACATTAATATCGGGTCTAAAAGATCCTACATCTGAATCTGGAGTAATACTGAATGGTAATTCATCAACTATCGCAAAGTCATTATTTTCTATATTATCAAAATCTATAAGTCTCAATTTGTCTTGAGGATTTATTAATCTATAATAAAATTCTTTTCCTAAATCATTATTTCTTATTAGATTATTTATCTCATCTAATAACTGCTTTATCTCATCATAAGATATTTCCCTGTGATTAATCTTTTCAATTGCTGGCTTAAATCTATTAATAAAAATTTTAGTATTAAAGTCTAAATCAAGTTTATCATCCTTTAATGATTGATAATTATATCCTATTTTTAAAAATTGGATTGTTGCTGGTATTTTAACCCTTGTATCTTCATTAAACTTTTGCATTATTTTACTCCCTTATTATTACATATTTTCTTTTCTAGCCTATGTTCTAACTGATATAACGTTAATCCATCATCTGTATATCATATTTTTACATATCCAAGAAATGATGGGTTTGTAAAAAAATATATTCTCCCCTACTTTTTCTTCATTTTACACAATCCTTTCCCAAATTAATACATTATAATACTATTTATTACATTTTATATCACAAAATACTTTTTTTCTCAAGGAATGAGATAATATATTTTATATTTTTCAAAATTCATGTTACTACTCAGCCCTAGTAACAATAAATTCCTAAAAATGTAAATAATTATCCACAGAATATTACAAGGATTGTAAC
>CALVVD010000152.1 GCA_944363745.1 uncultured Bacilli bacterium
CGCTTGCAGAAATGTTAAAAGTAACCTTTACTGAACTAACACCCTCGTAGCACGGTTCTATTTCGATCGGTCCATTTGCCAAAGCAGGCGTACACATGATGCAAACAATCACAACCGTTGAGAGTAAAGAAATAATACGCTTTTTCATATAAATCCTCCATTTTTATGCAGCTTTTTGCCGCAAATTTGACTAAAACAGATTGACAACAATACCCTCGGCAATTTCCTTTAACTGCACATCCGGCAATAAAGTGCTGCTCGAATCAGCATAAGTATAAATTTCGATGGTAAAAGTTTGTTTAGGATCAACCAAGAAAAGGATTTTCCAGTCGCTCTGTGTAAGCAGGTATCCAGATTGCCCCCCAACAGGAACTTCCTGCATACTTCCGTTTTCTGAGTTCAGTGATACTACCTGATTTATATCTCGCGTAATACTGATTTGAATTTCCCGTGCATTAGAATCTTGATAAATTTGCCACGCACTTATCTCATCCGAATATTCCTCCATTAGTTCAAACCCATCCGGAATCCATGCCGCTTCAAATTCGATTGGTTTTATTTTCGAGGTGTTTTGATCAGACTCCTCAACAAATGAGAAATCTGTGTGGTCATCGTATATACGAATAACATAATTCAACACAGTCCTTCGGACCGTCGGAGATGCTGCAAACGCCGTTGTCAAAGCCAAAATTAAAATCAAAGCGATAATCGCAACTTTATTGAGAATTCGAAACGAAAGGCGCCTCACCGTTCGATATCGGCTGCCAGTATAATAATTCCGAATCATTTTTCGGCATGCCCGATCAGCACCCGACGGAATAGAAAAAGCGCGATCTCTTGCAAGCGCTTCCATTTCATTTAATGCCTGCCGTCCTTCTCTTTGTGCAACATCTTCCATGAGTAGTGCAAAGAGGGCATCCTCATGCTGTTCCTGCAATCTTTTATATGGCTGCATTTCCACTCACCTCCTTTTCCTTCAGAAGTTGAAATGCTTTCCTCCTTGCACGTGTCAGTTTCATACGGATACTGCTCGCTTTACATCCCAGCTGTTCCGCTAATTCCTCATCTGTATAATCCAATAGGTATTTTCCCTCAAGCAAAAGCCGATCCTCTATTTCCAATTCTTCCAGCACAGAGTAAAGTCGATCTTTCCGCTCAGCTAAAATCAGCAAGTCATCTAAAGAAAGAACATCATCCTTGCCTTGATCAATCGTTTGCAAACTTTCTACTTTTTCTTCCGATAAATTACGCCTCTTCAAAAAATTGATAGAGGTATTGCGGACGGTAAGGCGAACGTAACCGGCTAAATGCAGATCATCGAAACTACGCAGCTGGTCTATTTTTTTGAGTAGTAATAATACGCTGTCTTGGACAATATCCTTCACATCTTCTGGATCAGAGATCAGCTTTCTGGCTGTATAGAACATAAGCTTTTCATGCTGCTCAAAAATTGACAGCATAAAGTCTCTATTATCCGGGGTTGTGATTGTTATGATATAAGGTATCATATCATTGCCCCTTTATCTCTAGTAATATATACAATTAAACTTACAATCTGCAACCGAAAGTGCAACAAGGAAAACAGGTGTTTCAAATGTACTAATATCTTTTTTCCATCATAAGTATGGTAATACTAAATTTATTAAATTACATATTTCTAAAAATATGGATTTAATTAGAATATAAAAGATTTCCCTCTAAAAAATATATAATTACAATATCACACACAAGGGGAAATCTCAATGGCTAGTTTCGGTGATCTTCTGGCAGAGCTACGGGCAGACAACAAGATGACGCAGAAGGACTTAGCGAAGATCTTGTTTGTTACACCCGGCACCATTTCAAATTACGAAAATGACGAATATTTTCCAGATATGGAAAAGCTTATTGCGTTGGCAGATTTCTTCCATGTTTCTACAGACTATTTGCTCGGCAGGACTCCTATAGATCTTTCTGTGGATGTCTTCCAAACACAATTCACCAAAGACAAGACTGTTGGCGAAGTAATCAAGCTTATGCAGCACATGACACCGGAACGGCGGCACGCTTTACTTGTTTGTTATTCTGAAAGACATGGAGGTTAGCTCCATGGTCGGCCAGATCGGTCAATCGGAGTAATTTGAGTCGTGGTATATGACAGTTTAGGTTTAAGCTGTAAGCGGCGCCTCTGACGTTGTGGTCAGAGGCGCCGCTTACAAGATATTGATGCTATAATGCTATATTTTGTAGTGCTTTATGTTTTTTGCAATATTACTTTACTTACAGAATTACATGCAAATTTATCAGCAAAAAGTGAAACATAGAACAGGAACTGTTTACATTTGTTTAATCGCATAAAACTAATATTGTTACTAGAGAGATATGATAAAAACAACACCATTACTAATAGCCAAATCCACAAACTGGAAATCTCGATTTGTTTAAACAACTCTACCTTGATGACATTAGGCACTTTTTTCAAATGATAAGTAATGGAAATCGAGTAGCTCCAAAGCATCATTGAGCTAAATAATAACAATATAGTAGATGCGATTTTGAAATCCGCGCTAATAGTATTATTATTCAAATTTAGAAGCCACAATAGTACAGTTGCTAAAACAAAATGTACAATTATGAAAGCTAGGCCGGAACATATGATTGAGATGTAATTTTTGTTGAACATTTGAATTCCAAAAACTCAAGGGGTATCAAAGGGGAAT
>CALVVD010000153.1 GCA_944363745.1 uncultured Bacilli bacterium
TGGTTCCATGATCTGTTTGCCGTCACGCATGATCGGAATATTTTTCTCCATTACAAAGACATAAGTATCTACCTTTGACAGATAGCTTTTAAGGTTTACCTGATCCTTGAGAGCCTTAGCTGCTTCTTTCAGGAAACCTTTGATATGATACCCCTTAAGGATGAGACCTCCATTTTTATCTCTATAGAAGATTGTAGTACCTTTTTCATCGTTCTCGATGATATTATCCACATCTTCTCTCGCTGCATTACGCTCGGCAGTTGTTTTTGTCTTATCTACAAGGAAAGTGGAAAAGATTTCCTTACTAGAGGGAGAACTCCCCAAAAGACTGTCTGTACCTGTCAATCTAAACTTCTTTTCTACATATTTCATTTTTCTTCCTCCTGTATAACTAATTTTTTACTATGATTATATTTTACTACATAATTAATATAGTTACAATACATATGTAGAAAGTGCTAACAATAATGTAACACTTTCTACATATGATGGCTGATAGAATAAGTGCTTTACCACTGCAACATTATCGCCAGACAGGACAGCACCGAACCCGACACCGCCGTGACTCTACTAAACTGGGCTCTGTAAAACAGGACTTTACGCAACTAGAATCTACAAAACTAAACCTTACTATTACATAACAAAACATTATGCTACTAAACCCAATAAGACCTCACACTACCTCTACCATAGATCACCCTACCCGACCCAAACTCAACAGTTCCAAACTGCATCGCACATGACATTAGTACACTTTTACAATACGTTATTGTACAACATGATACCGCACCCTGCCAATACACTACTGAATTCAACTACACCTATCTTTACCTTAATGTCACTTTACTACTACACAACAATTTACTGTAGACAACACTGATTAACTTCACTATACTAATACAATGCTTCACAGAACCGTACCTGACAATGCTTTGCTTTGCCCTTACTTCATAATACCAAACCATACTATAACAAAGCTCTAACGCACACAACATATTCGCACTGATACTAAACTTCATCGAGCCGTACCTGACATTACCCATACAGAACCATACCCGACAATGCTCTACCTCTGCAGAGACCTACAAAAACGTACTGAACCTAACTATACCTTAACTTTACGTTATGAAACTTTGGTTTGCCCTACATTTACTTATAATTGACAAGACATAACCGAACCATGCCTTACTATACTCCACATTAACTAAACTAAACCTCACTTTGCCTTGTTTTGGATGGCTCTACCTTACAATAACTCTAATATACTTTACTCAACCTCGTCTTACCCCACTTTGCTGTACCATTACTCAACTTCACAGAACTGTACCCGACAACGCTTTACCGTTGCTTTACATAATAGGACATCATACCGCTCTACTTCACCATTACTTCACCCAACATGACCCCACCTCACCTCGCCATTACCTTACCTCGTATCATTGCACTTTACCATTACTGGGTATACATCGCCGTATCAGACTATCACTTTAATGTACCTTAATTTTATTAAATCGTTACAATACTTGACTAAACTTAACAAGACCTTTACAATATCATACTTTACTTTATAACGCAACACATTGACCGAACAACACGCCACACAACTTAACCGCACTTACACATTGCGTAGCTTCACCTAACTTCACCAAACGAATACACTGGTATTCCTAACCTTATAATACGTGACCTAGTTCTGCTTTTACTTTACCCTTCCCTGCTTTTCCTAACTGCACCAAAACACTGCTAGACTTGAACACACTTCACTTCACTTTGCTATTACACCGCTACAATGAGTTGTGATACGCCTCTACTTTACTGCTTGACGCATTGCCCATGCTACACGCTACACATCAAAGTCATACTACGCAATACCACTTCATAACTTTACATAACTACGTCTAGCAGTACCATAAATCTACTTGACTACAAGTTACCGCACTGTACAATACCAGTGCAAGACCTGACCTAACCGAATTTAACTTAACAGTACTTTACCTTAACTTTATTATAATTTGTTATACCAGATCCCCCCACATTGCCGGACGTCATGTCACAGTACCAAACCATCACATAGCTTTACTTGACTTCACTAAGCCAATACGATACTTACAAAACGCCACTATACTTTTACTATATCTGTACTTGACTTCACATAATGGAACGGTACAATTCACTGCTATAACAATGCTTTTACCAAACAAAACGCTACCACACCCCACATTACCATAACATGGCTTTACCCATCTGAACCTAACTCTACTATCACTTAACCAGCACGTCACTTTACTTGACTATACCTTTACACTACTACAAGACACTTTACCTTACAATTACTATGCTACTCCATATCTGAATAATCATCAGACATAAATTCAGTTCTGGCAAGTCTTCTATTCTTCTTATCCTCCTCAGAGGTTTCATAAAGCAAATCCCTTACTTCATAAGGTTTCTTGATGTTTTCTAAAAGAAGTTCAGGGGTAGATGCATCTGAGCCAATTACTTTGACTGTTCCTACCCCAAATATTCTTTGACCTAAAGATACAGATACTTCCATATCCCTAATATGATATAGAGATACCTGATCTTCCTTGCGAGTCAAAATACCACTCTTTCTGAACAACCTGTCTTCAGTCAGACTATAATTTGTGAACGAGATTGGCAACCCAAAATGCCTTTTAGTATCTTTCCATTTAATACTCATACATAACCTTCCTTTACTTTTTCTTCCACAGAATATCAATCTGTGCTACAAGATTTTTAGGTAAATACCTTCTAGCCTCCTTTCTCCATTCCTCATATTGATCATCAATACTTTTAGGGATTTGATTTTCATAATCCCTATCCTTATACTCAATGATAGTTTTTATATTATCCTTTACCATTACAGGGTTCTTTCCTGCTTTTGCATAAAGATTAAAACTATCAGTATTGGACACAGGAACAGCATCCTCGCCATACTCTTCTTTAAAGTTTTCATATACCCTATCTGATACCTTGTCAGATACAGACTCTTCACGACTTTTAAGAGAGTAATGCACATACTGTAAATCAGGAAAATCTAAGTGATCTGAGATAAAATCTACATCTTCTACCTTGGAAATTACATTCCCAAGAGTCCACTGTAAATCAAAACTGTCTACAAGACCTCTATCCCTATCCAATTTTATAAGATTTGCAGGGAGATTATACCCCCATTGTAAGAAAGACTTAGTACACACATACAAACCCTCTACATAAATCTTACCTGAGTATTTATCTTCAAGCAGAATTGTAGCATCGTCTGCTGATACTGTCTCTCCTATATTATCCTGGAGATGAAGATTGCTTTCTACAATCTTTGTCCAGTCATCCTTTGTGATACCTTCAATCTTGACTACCAAGTCATACTCTTTGTTGAAAAAGTCCTTGGAAATATCGAAGCATCCGATATCTGCACCATAACGTCTACTTCTTACAACACGGGAAGTCCAAACCTCATTTACAGTATTATTGTAAATTTTAACAGTCTTGCCCTCTCTAAGCAGTACAATGGTTGCTACTTTGTATCCCTCTCCATGTTCTCCTATAAGCCCATTTTTGCCTTCTTTTGAAGAACTACCCATCAATAATGACGCTGGGGAGAGTTTACTATGCTTATTGGCAATAATTAGGGTTTTTGTTTCTTGATTATATTCCCAATACATTTTATTTTCAGGATTCTCTTTCTGCTCATCCAGTGCATTCTGAAAAAATTCTCTAACTGCATCACTTACGCCCCATCCCTTTGCATAAGTGAGAGCCATACCTAATTCGTATCTTCTCATAGAACATTCCTCCTTCGTTTTAAACTATTATACCATAGATTAAAGCGAGTTAAAACCTTTTTCACCTTAATAATTAATATTAAGAAAATGGTCTGAAGACTGTATATGCCTAATTATTAAAGATACAGCACTAGATAGAGTATCATAAAGGCACTCTGACTCTAAAGAATCTTCTGATATGAAAAGAGAACGAATCCAATCCTGATATTCAGTATCTGGATTGTATAAATAATA
>CALVVD010000154.1 GCA_944363745.1 uncultured Bacilli bacterium
GCGTCGGTCTTCATTTTTTTGTTGAAATACAGTCCGCTGTCAAACTCGCCGTATTCTTCCAGAAAATTCACCAGCCCCGCTATGTCGTCCAGCGTGTCTATTCTGCCCTGCGTGAGGCGGCACAGTTTTTTATAGTCGTATTTGCCCGCCGCTTTGCTCTTGTCGATATACGGCGTGGCGAGTTTCACGAATTCGTCGAAATCGAGTTCCTTTATATATCTGCCGTTGAGCCAGCGGAGTTTCTGTTCGTCGAAAATAGACTGCGATTTTGAAATGCCGTCCACGTCGAACATCTCTTTGAGTTCGTCCATAGACAGTTTTTCCTCGTTGCCCTTAGGCGACCAGCCCAGCAAGGCGATATAGTTGACTATCGCCTGCGGCAAAAAGCCTTTGGCAAGCAAGTCCTCGAAACTGGCGTCGCCGTTGCGTTTGGACAGTTTATGCCTTTCGTCTTTCATGATAGGCGGCAGGTGCATGTACAGAGGCTGTTCCCAGCCGAACGCCTTATACAGCAGGTTGTATTTCGGCGTGGACGACAGATATTCTATGCCCCTTATCACCACAGTGATGTTCATCAGGTGGTCGTCAATAACGTTGGCGAAGTTATAAGTCGGCATTCCGTCGGACTTGATGAGTATGTTGTCCTCAAGTTCGGCGTTGTCGATTTCGATATCGCCGAAAACCATGTCCTGGTATTTCGTCGAGCCGTCCGTCGGCATCTTCTGCCTGATGACATACGGCACGCCCGCCGCCAGTTTTTCGTTTATCTCTTCCTTGCTGAGGCTCAGGCAATGCCTGTCATATCTCCTCGCCCCGTTGACGTCGGGCAGGTTTTCCAGCCTTTCTTTGGTGCAGAAGCAATAATACGCCTCGCCTTTTTCCACAAGTTCTTTGGCGTATTTCATATATTCGTTTTTACGCTGGCTCTGCACATACGGCCCGTACGGTCCGCCGACGACCGGCCCTTCGTCATAGTCCATGCCCGCCGTTTTAAGCGTGCGCAAAATAATGTCCACCGCGCCGTCGACGTATCTTTCGGTGTCGGTGTCTTCTATACGCAAAATAAATTTGCCTTTATGTTTACGCGCGTAAAGATATGCGTAAAGCGCCGTCCTCAGGTTGCCTATATGCATATATCCCGTCGGACTCGGCGCGAATCTTGTACGGACCTCTCTCTCCATAACTTTCTCTCCTTTTTTTCGGGTGGGCAGTCAAAGTAAACTCATCGTTTCAGATTGCATTTTTTCGACGATGCCCCGTTTCTGTATTAAGTTTTTTTTCGGGTGGGCAGTCAAAGTAAACTCACCGTTTCAGGTTGTATTTCTTCGGCGATGCCCCCGTTTCTGTATTAAGTTTTTTTTTCGGGTTGGCAGTCAAAATTCAATACGTCGTTTCAT
This sequence comes from uncultured Bacilli bacterium, assembly GCA_944363745.1. Next base: position 1,398 of record CALVVD010000154.1, read on the forward strand.
AACATATTTTTTCGGCGCCGTCCCCGTTCCTGTATTAAGTTTTTTTCGGGCGGGCAGTCGCGGTTTACCGTGTCGTTTTGAAACACATTTCTTCACCGTGCCACTTTCCTTTATTAAGGTTTTTTCAAATTGGCAAAAAACCTGCCGTTTCAGACGTGTTTCGCGGCGTTATTCCAACGTTTGTTCCTCGACGGCGACGCCCGGCATATATTCCGCCATATATTCTTCTCGGTATTTCGACATCTCTCCGCTCCCGGCGAAACTGTACGCTTCCGTCTCTCCGTGGATTATATGTTCCAGCAGCGTTATGTCCACTCCTTTCAACGCCCCGTACAGCGTCTTGGTAAACATCATGTCCCTTGGCGACGGACTTGCGCTGCCGTTCGGGTGGCTGTGCGACGCTATCACCGCCGTCGCGTTGAGCGACATCGCGTATTCCACTATCTCACGCACGCCCACGCTGACTCTCCCAGCGCTTCCGCTCCATTTCCTTTCGCCGAGTATTCTGTACCCGTTGTCCTGACAGATTATTATAAATTCTTCCCTCGCACTGCCTTTCAGTTTGTCACGGGTGTATTTCTCCGCTTCACGGTACGTCCTGAGTCTTTTCTTCTCCCCGCTCTCTTCCGCCAGCATTATCCTGTGCGCCCCGAGATACGTTTTGAGCCGCACAGCCGTCTCTTCGCCCACGCCCTTCACCTTCATCAGCTGGCTTGCGTCGGCGTTAAGCACTCCGCTTATGCTCCCGAACTTATCTAGCAGTTCGTGCGCAATCGGGTTGGTGTTCCGTCGGCTGTGGCTGCCGTACAGCATTATTTCCAGCATCTCGTGCTTGCTCAGCCCTTCTTCGCCGTATCTCCTGTATCTCTCCCGCATCCTCGCCCGATGCCCGCTGTGCGGGTTCTGCTTGTCGGCGCTCATTACAGGTTCTCCGAAAGATTTTTGAGATATTCGGCAAAGCCGCCGCCCAGGTTTTCGTCGCGCAGGGCGTATTCCACGTTGGCGGCGAGATACCCCGCCTTTGACCCCAGGTCATACCGCCTGCCCTCAAACACTTTGGCGTAAATGCCCTTTTCAGCCGCCTGCAGATTGAGAGCGTCTGTAAACTGCAATTCGCCGTTTTCCGCCACGGGCACACGGCGCAGATAGCCGAAAAAGTCGGCGGACACAACGTATCTGCCCAAAGCGACGTAAAGGCTCGGGGCTTCAGGAGCGGCGGGTTTTTCCTTTATGCCGTCAATAAAAAACGTTCCGTTGCCCTCGTCCGCGGCGATTTTGACAGAGCCGTATTTTGAAATGTCTTTTTCGCTTACTTTTTGCACGCCCCCCACC
>CALVVD010000155.1 GCA_944363745.1 uncultured Bacilli bacterium
GGATTTAACCTTATCGCTCATTCATCTACTCACAATAGACTTTCTTGTTGTGATACAGGAACAATTAGTGGTAATGCCCTATTCGCTGCTAATGCTAATGATAAATTTAGATTTGTTAACACTTCTCAAACTGACTTCCAATTAGTACCAAATGACCGCTATTCTGCATCATTCTCAGTTACAAGAATCAACTAACAAAAAGGCTCACAGAAACTTGTGAGCTTTTTTATTTTGCATTACCAAATCTTCTATCACGTTTTCTATAATTATCTAGTGACTCTTCTAAACATTTACTATCAAAGTCTGGAAAATATGTATCTGGAAAATCATATTCAGCATAACTTGACTGATATATCATAAAATTACTTATTCGCATTTCCCCACTTGTTCTAATAATAAAGTCAAGTGGTGGTAAATCTTGATAAAGATTTTTACTTACAACTTCTTTAGTAATATCATCTATATTTAGAGTACCTTCTAATACTTGTTTAGCAACTTTTTTAGCCATATCAACTATCTCATAGTCACCGCCATAATTAAGACAAATATTTAAAATTCCTCTTGTATTGTTTTTGGTATCATCTGTTGTCTTATCCATTGCCTCAAGTACACTCTTAGGAAGATTTTCACGTCTTCCTGAAAATACTACTTTAACATTATTTTTCTTAATAGATTCTAACTTACTATTAAATAATGTTACAAATAATTTCATCAAGTAATCTACTTCATTTTTATCTCTTTTAAAATTCTCAGTAGAAAAAGCATATAAAGAGACAACTTTAATAGAAGTATTATTATAAATATAATTAAGCAATTTAATGAGATTATCAGCACCTGCTTTATGGCCTAAACTTCTGTTTATTCCTCTTTTCTTTGCCCATCTACCATTTCCATCCATAATAATTCCTAAATGATTAGGATATACTACACTTTCCATAACTACTCCTCTTTTTTAATAGTTAAACTTTCATAATATTCATATCTTTCCTTAGCATTATCTTCATTTTCTTTAAGTAAAGTATCCGCTTCATCACTATTTATTATTTTTAATGATTTATATCTATCTTCTCCCGTTAAATAGTCTTGATATTTATTAAAGTCACTTTTAGCATCCATTTTAAACTCTTTAGTATCAGGATTATAGTGGAATATTGGGAAATAACCACTACTTGTCGCTTTTTTCTCTTCATCAATAGAATTACTCATTCCCTTTAAGATACCCCAAGCAATACATGGAGAATAAGCTACTATGATACTAGGCCCATTATATTTTTCAGCTTCTAGCATTACTTTAACAGTAGCAGCAGGATTAGCTCCTAAAGATATCGCTCCTACATAAACATTAGGATTAGTTAAAGCTATTCTTAAAAGGTCTTTTTTAGCTGTCTTTTTACCACTTGAAGCAAACTTTAAAACAGCACCCATTCTACTAGACTTACTAGATTGTCCTCCAGTATTAGAATAAACTTCGGTATCAAGAACTAAGATGTTAACATTTTCTCCACTATTTAAGACATGGTCAATACCATTATAGCCAATGTCATAAGCCCAACCATCTCCACCTACAGCCCATAAAGATATAGGCATAATATATTTCTTTAGAGATTTTAAAGGTTTAATCTTAGTATGAGGAATAACAGAAAGTAAGGCTTTAGCAGTATCTACATTAATATCATTAACATAATCTAAATAGATATCTTTTTCTTCTTCATCTACTTTAGAGATATTTTCATTTATAATATTCTTTAACTGATTTTTCTTAACTTCATCTGCTATCTTCATACCAAAACCAAACTCGGCATTATCTTCAAATAAGGAATTAGCCCAAGGAACACTATAAGGAGTAGATGGACTAGAAGCTCCATATATTGATGAACAACCTGTTGCATTAGCAATTACAAGTCTATCTCCAAATAATTGGGTTAATAACTTAAGGTATGGAGTCTCACCACAACCAGCACAAGCTCCACTAAATTCAAATCTAGGCTTCTTAAACTGACTTCCTTTAACAGTACTAACACTCATCACATCTTTTTCAGTTACTTCATTAAATAAGTACTCTGTCTCTTTTAAAGTAATATCATTAACAAGTTTTTCTTTACTTACCATCTCTAAGGCTTTAGCACCCTTCTTACCAGGACAGATATTAGCACATAATCCACAACCAGTACAGTCTTTATAACTAACAGCAATTGTAAATTTTAAGTTATCTCCTAAATGACTATCAAGTAGTTTATCATTTAAACTAGTAGGAGCCTTCTCTACTTCATCTTTATCAAGTAAAAATGGTCTAATAACAGCATGAGGACAAACTAGAGAACATAAGTTACAACTAATACAGTTTTCACTCTTATATTTAGGAACGACTTCACTAATATCACGTTTTTCAAGTCGTGATAGTCCTCCATCAACAGTACCATCAGGTCTATCTAAGAAAGCACTAACAGGAAGGCTATCACCTTCTCTTTTATCAATAATATCAAATAAACTTGAGCTAACTTCACTAACAGGAACATAATCATCACTATTTTCATCTATCTTAAGTAAATGAGTGGTATTAATAGCATTATCAACAGCTTTTTTATTTTTCTCTGCTATATTATTTCCTTTAAGTTTAAATCTAATATCAAGATTATCTTTTAACTTATTAATTGCATAATCACTATCAATAATATGTCCAAACTTAAAGATTAAAGCTTCCATAATTGCACTGATTTTGTTTCCTAGTCCTTCTTTTTTAGCAACTTTATAAGCATTAACTACATATACTTTAATGTTATTATCAATAATATATTTCTTATCTTCGCTACTTATCATTGAAAGAATCTCATCATCAGTCTTACTACTATTAAGAAGGAATACTCCATTCTTCTTTATTTTATTAATAAATCTAAACTTAGTAAGATAAGCATCTTGGGTACAAACTAACAACTTAGCTCTACCAACATAATAAGTAGACCTAATAGGATTCTTAGAAAATCTTAAATGACTAAGTGTAACCCCACCACTCTTCTTAGAATCATATTGGAAATAGCCTTGAACATAAGCATCAGTAGCATCTCCTGTTATTTTCATTAAATCTTTACAAGCTGAAACCATTCCATCACTTCCATAACCATAAACAAGGAATGATGTTTGATTACGATGTGGTAAGTTAAACTCTTTGTCATAAGGAATACTTAAATTAGTAACATCATCATCAATTCCAATAGTAAAATTATGATTAATAGATTCTAAATTATCATATATTGCTTTTATCATCGCAGGATTAGTATTTTTACTAGAAAGTCCATATCTACCACCTACTACTTTAATATCTGTATCTAGTGACTTAATAATATTATCTACATCAAGGAATAATGGCTCTCCTGTACTTCCTGCTTCTTTAGTTCTATCAAGAGCAGCAATCATCTTAACAGTCTTAGGAATACTCTTTAAGAAATATTCTCTTGAAAAAGGTCTATATAAATGTACTTCTACAACACCAACTTTTTCCCCGTTGTCATTTAAATAATCTACTACTTCTTTAATAGCCTCACAAACACTACCCATGGCAACTATTACTTTAGTAGCATCACGTCTTCCATAATAGTTAAATGGAGCATAATTTCTTCCTGTTATTTTATTAATCTCCTGCATATATTCGTTAACAATATCAGGTAATTCTAAATAATATTTATTTCTAACTTCAGTCGCTTGGAAATATATATCATCATTTTCACTAGTACCACGAGTTACAGGATTATCAGGATGAAGACTTCTTTTACGAAAAGCATCAAGTGCTTTCTTATCGACAAGTTTTTTTAATTTATTAGTGTCAATTACATCTATCTTTTGTAGTTCATGACTTGTTCTAAAACCATCAAAGAAGTTCATAAAAGGAACTCTACCTTTAATAGCAGATAGATGTGCTACACCTGTTAAATCCATAACTTCTTGAACAGAAGATGAGGCAAGTATAGCAAAACCTGTACTTCTAGCAGCATAAACATCTTGATGATCACCAAAGATTGATAAAGCATGAGTTGCAAGACTTCTAGCTGCTACATTAATAACACAAGGAAGTAATTCTCCTGCTATCTTATACATATTAGGTATCATTAATAAAAGGCCTTGACTAGCAGTATAAGTAGTAGTTAAACATCCAGCCTGCAAAGAACCATGAACCATACCTGCAGCCCCTGCTTCACTTTCCATTTCTACTACTTTAACAGGTTGATTAAAGTAATTAAGTTTACCTTCATTCGCCCATTTATCAGTAAGTTCTGCCATAGGAGATGCAGGAGTTATAGGATATATACCTGCAACTTCCGTAAAATTATATGAAACATAACTACAAGCTTCATTTCCATCCATTATTTTTTTCATATATCATCACTCTTTTCTATCGTTTCTAAAATAATTATATAATAAAATTATATTTTTATCTATCTATTTAGAAAAAATTATGTTACAATGCGAGTGGAAAGACATCTAATTACTTTGAAAATTAGATATACTATTATCTTAAATTAAAATTAAATTGATTTTTGACAAAAGTGTGACTATTTAAACAAAATGTCCGGTTTTTAAATTTTATTTACAAAACAAAAAGTCCTATTATAAAAGAGAAAAAA